>CAYQQD010000085.1:0-4042 GCA_964419575.1 uncultured Dehalococcoidales bacterium
GGGGGATTAAGGGGGTGAGATTAATAAACAATCTCATCTATTATGAATTTACAGCCATCCCTAGTTATGTTATAATCTTCTAACTTTTATAAATCAAATTTTTACTACCAAGGAACTTAGGAGTTATAATTTGGATAAGGGGAAAAGGACAGACATTATAACTAAATTTAAACGCCACGAACGAGACACGGGTTCAACCGAGGTTCAGGTTGCGCTGCTTACTGACAGGATAAACCGATTAACCGGGCACATGGCAGCTAATCGGCATGACTATCATTCGCAGCGGGGCTTACTCAAGCTGGTAGGACAAAGAAGAAGGCTACTAGCATATCTGAGTAAACAAGACATAGACCGATACCAAAAGCTAATTTCAAAGCTCGGGCTGCGTAAGTAGAGCGGGGGAGGATAATTGATAGAATCTCAGGTCTTTGCGTGTGAAGTTGGTGGTAGAACTCTTACTATAGAGAGTGGGAAACTCGCCGAGCAAGCCAGTGGTGCAGTAACTGTCCGCTACGGAGATACTGTAGTTCTGGTTACCGCCGTCATCAGTGACCAACCACGGGAAGGGGTAGATTTTCTGCCGCTAACCGTTGACTATGAAGAAAGACTATATGCCGCGGGTAAAATTCCGGGTGGCTTTATCAGAAGAGAAGGCCGCCCCAGTGAAGAGGCAACCCTAGCCAGCCGACTTACCGACCGACCGCTACGTCCGCTTTTACCTAAAGGATGGCGTAATGAAATTCAGCTCATAGTCACCGTCCTTTCCGCTGACCAGGAAAATGACCCCGACATCCTGGCAGTTATTGGCGGCTCGGCGGTCCTATCATTATCAGAAGTGCCCTTTGATGGTCCGGTAAGTGCTGTCCATATTGGCTATATTAATGATGAGTTCACATTAAATCCGACATTAGCCCAGCTTGAAGATAGTCAGCTTGACCTGGTTGTGGCTAGTACTAAAGAAGCTATAGTAATGATAGAGGCAGGAGCCCAAGAGGTTTCAGAAGATATTGTTATCCAGGCAGCTAGATTTGGTCATGAGGCAAACCAAGATATTATCAAGCTCCAAGAGAAGCTTCGGCAGACTTGTGGTAAAGCCAAGGTAGAAGCCCCCGTCACCGAGGTCAATCCCGAGGCAGTTGCAGCCATTTCGCCAATTATTAACGGAAGGCTCGCCCAGGCTCTAAGTCAACCAGAAAAACCAAAACGGGAACAGGCACTTAGTAATCTACAGAAAGAACTTACTGAGCGCCTGGCAGAATCATTCTCTGAGGAAGACATAATTTCCGCCTTTGAGTCAAAGGTTAGGGCTGAAATAAGAACTAACATCCTTGACAAAACCCAACGTGTCGGTGGTCGTGGTTTAACCGAGGTCCGTCCCATAAGCTGCGAATTAGGACTTCTGCCCCGCACCCATGGGTCAGCCCTATTTACCCGAGGGCAAACCCAGGTACTGACCATTGCCACCTTAGGCTCAGTAAGGAAAGAACAACAACTTGACGGCTTAGGTATAGAAGAAACTAAACGGTTCATGCATCACTATAACTTCCCCCCATTCTCAAGCGGTGAAGTTAAACGTATTGGCTCCCCGGGACGCCGCGAAATCGGACATGGTGCCCTAGCTGAACGAGCCCTGTTACCAGTCCTGCCTAAAAGCGAGGATTTCCCTTATACTATTCGCCTGGTCTCGGAGGTCCTGAGCTCTAGTGGCAGCACATCTATGGCCAGCGTTTGTGCCTCCAGCCTATCCCTAATGGATGCCGGAATACCAATAAAGAGAGCGGTAGCTGGAGTAGCTATGGGCTTAGTCACCGATGAAAAGGGTAAATATGCTATCCTAACTGATATTGAAGGCATGGAGGATGCTTATGGTGATATGGATTTCAAGGTCGCTGGCACCACTGAAGGTATCACTGCCCTCCAGCTAGATATTAAGCTCAAGGGGATAGACTTAGAAATTCTAGAAAAAGCCCTAAATCAAGCCCAAGAAGCCCGCCTGTTTATCCTAGACGTTATGCAACAAACCATCGCTACCAGCCGACCTGAACTCAGCCCCTATGCCCCCAGAGTATATAAAATAATGGTCGACCCGGCTAAGATTGGCGATATAATTGGCACCGGAGGTAAGACAATCAGGGCAATCACTGAAGAAACTAAAGTAACCATTGATATTGAAAATGATGGTACCGTGCTTATCAGTTCACCTGACGAGGAAGCAGCCCGTAAAGCGATCAACATCATTGAAAACCTAACCAAGGAGGTAGAAGTTGGCAGTATTTATACCGGAAAGGTAACCCGCTTACTTAACTTCGGGGCTATGGTTGAAATTATTCCCGGTAAAGAAGGCCTAGTTCACATCAGTGAACTGGCTGAATATCGGGTATCTAGGGTCGAGGATATAGTTAAAGTCGGCGATGAGATTATGGTTAAAGTAATTGGCATCGATGAACTGGGAAGGATAAACCTGTCACGACGGGCAGTGTTTGAAAAGCTGTCTCAAATGCCAGGGGCTAGAGTAAAAGATTCGCTGACTACCAACCACCCGGTTAAGAAACGTGAGGTTCGCTATAACCGAGGCAGAAGTTCATCCAGGCACCCTTCTAGTAAACGGGGGTAGTATGAAGCCAATAAAGGTCGTAGTTCAAGGTGCGTCAGGCAGGGTGGGGCGAGAAGTGATTAATGCCGTTTGCCGTGAGCCGGAAATGCAGGTAGTAGGCGCTGTGGAACTAAGGGTTACCGAGGACCATCTACCTCTGCCTGATAGCTCCGGCGTGGTACCCTTTTCCTCCGACTTGGACTATATTCTCACCAAATGCCAGCCTAAGGTGCTGGTGGATTTCACCACTGCTCAGGCGACTATGCCCGCAGTGCGTATCGCCGCTAAAAAGAGGGTCAACTTGGTAATCGGGACCACCGGGTTAACCGCTGATGACATCAAGGAAATTGAGCAACTAGCAATAGCCTGCCAAGTCGGGGCGGTAGTTGCTCCCAACTTTGCTTTAGGCGCAGTGGTCATGATGCACCTAGCCAAGATAGCTGCCAAGTACTTTGACTATGCCGAAATTATAGAACTACACCACAGCCAGAAAGCTGACTCACCTTCAGGCACTGCCTTGGCTACAGCTAAAGCAATGGCACAAGCCAAAGGTAAACCATTTAACCTCCCGGAACAGAAGAAGCCGTCAAATAGTCGCGGAGAGCCAACTGAAGGTGTTTCCATTCATAGTGTGCGTTTACCCGGGCTTATGGCACACCAAGAGGTAATCCTGGGCGGACCGGGGCAAACGCTAAGCATAAGACATGACACCATCAACCGAGAATGTTACATGCCAGGCGTTATACTGGCTATTAAGAAGGTAGTCAAACACAAAGGGCTTATCTACGGTCTTGATAAGCTCCTCGGTCTATAGGAGAGGGTAATGAAGGGGTATAAAGTAGCCATTGTTGGTGCCACCGGGCTGGTCGGACTGGAGTTCATTAAAGTATTAGAGCAACGTAACTTCCCTATGGACTCAGTTCAGCTCTTAGCCTCAGAGCGGTCGATAGGCAAGAAATTGTTTGTCACCCACCGAGAGGTTGAGGTTAAAGAGACCACTTCTGAGTCATTCAAAGGAATAGATATTGCTTTATTTTCAGCCGGTGCCGAGATTAGTCGCTACTTCTCACCCATAGCCGCCCAATCAGGAGCTGTAGTTATTGATAATAGCGCCGCTTTTAGGATGATGGAGACCGTCCCCTTGGTAGTACCTGAGGTCAACCCTGAAGACATTAAGTGGCATAAGGGAATTATAGCCAACCCTAATTGCTCCACTATTCAACTGGTGGTAGCCATATACCCGCTACATAAGGCTAACCCCATCAAGCGACTTATCGCCGCTACCTACCAATCGGTATCAGGCACCGGTTCAGCAGCCGTAGACGAGCTAACTACCCAGGTCAAGCAGGTGCTGGACGGACAGACTACTATTCCCCATGTTTACCCCCACCAAATAGCCTTTAACGTGTTGCCAGAGATAGACGTTTTTCTGGATAATGGCTACACCAA
>CAYQQD010000086.1:0-4022 GCA_964419575.1 uncultured Dehalococcoidales bacterium
TTTGGTTGTGAGCCGAATATGAGCGTGCTATAATTTGTTAATCATAGTGAGCCGTAACTCAACGATTGCTGATTCCTCTATCAGCACCTATGGAGGCGTAGAGATGAGGAGGGTATATTTAGACCATGCTGCCACCACCCCTCTTCTCCCTGAAGTTCGTGAGACGATGCTGCCTTACTTGGGGGAGGCCTTTGGTAATCCATCCTGTCTTCACGATTGGGGAGATGCTGCCCGGGAAGCTATAGACACTGCCCGAGTCCAGGTGGCTCAGCTTATCGGAGCCAATGCCGAGGAGGTAATCTTTACTGGCAGTGGCACGGAAAGCAATAATTTCGCCATTAAGGGGCTTGCGCTAGCACAACAAAATAAAGGTAAACATATAATAGTCTCAGCCATCGAGCATTTCTCAGTACTGCACTCAGCCAGAACATTGGAAAAGTGGGGCTTTGAGCTAAGCCTGGTTCCGGTGGATAAGTATGGCGTGGTTGACCCTGGGGATGTGCGCAAGAGCTTAAGGAAAGACACCGTGCTGGTGTCCATCATGCACGCCAATGGTGAGGTGGGCACTATAGAGCCGATACAGGAAATTGCCCGAATAACCAGGGAGAGCAACGTAGTATTCCACACTGATGCCACAGCTACGGCGGGAACTATCCCCGTTGATATAAAGGAGCTGGGAGTAGACGCTTTGAGCCTGGCAGGGAACCAGTTCTACGGTCCAAAGGGAGTAGGTGCCCTCTGGGTGCGGAAGGGGGTGCGCATTACACCCTTCCTCGATGGTGGTGTGCAAGAGGGAGGACGACGTGCCGGCACGGAGAATGTTCCAGCTATTGCCGGTTTGGGTAAAGCGGCGGAACTAGCTAAAGCCAACATGGCAGCTCGAATAGAGCACCTCAGCCAACTCCGCGACCGCTTGCTCAGGGAATTGCCAGCCAAGATTGACCATGTGGTGGTCACCGGTCACCCCCAGAATCGTCTTCCGGGAAATGCCAGCTTTTGCGTGGAGTTTATCGAGGGTGAAGCCATGCTTATGCTGTTAAATAGCCAAGGGGTGGCTGTTACTAGCGGCTCGGCATGTACCTCAAAAGCACTAAAGGCCTCCCACGTGCTTATCGCCATTGGACTACCTCATGCGCTGGCCCAGGGTTCTCTTCTCTTCAGCTTTGGCATAGACAATACCTCCCAAGATGTAGACTACGTCCTTGAGGTGCTGCCTCCCATTGTGGATAGACTACGACAGATGTCACCACTTTATGCCAAATTTACCAAGGAAGGCAAAGGAGGCAAATAGTATGCCGGTCTATAGTGAAAAGGTGATGGAACACTTCATGAACCCCCGCAATGTAGGAGAAATTGAGAATCCCGACGGCGTCGGGGAAGTAGGTAATCCTATATGCGGAGATATGATGACCTTTTATATTAAAGTCAAGGACAACCGGCTGGAGGACGTTAAATTCAAGACCTTTGGTTGCGGGGCAGCCATCGCCGTTTCCAGCATAGTTAGTGAGATGGCTAAGGGCAAGACACTAGAGGAAGCGATGAAAATCACCCCCCGCTTAGTGGCTGATGAACTGGAAGGGCTACCCAAGCAAAAGTATCACTGCTCCAATTTGGGTGCCCAAGCCCTGAACAAAGCAATACAAGATTATCGGGACAAAAAGAAAAAAACGAAGGGAGGTAAGAAATGATGGGGGCTGAGTGTAAAGCAGAAAAAGAGCGCCTTTTCTGTCCCTACTGTGAGGAAGAGATAGCGGAAGCATCATTCCCCTACTGCCAGGTGTGTAAAATAACCATATTCTACTGCCCCAGGTGCCGAAAACCACTGCCTCGGGAGAAGAAGGTCTGCCCCCATTGTGGGGCTGAGATTAAAGCCGGGGAAAGCTAAGGAGAGCAAGAGGTGTCTTCTAATTCATCTGGCTAAAGGAAGCTGAGGCTATGGTAGATTCCAAGTCACCGAAGCGGACACATCAAGTCTTAGATTGCATAGGCCTCTACTGCCCAATGCCAGTTCTAAAAACCAGACAGGAAATGGACAAACTTGTTACCGGCCAAATTCTAGAGGTATTGGCTGATGACCCGGCGGCTGAGGAAGACATCAAGGCTTGGGCCAAGCGGGCTGGGCAGAAAATACTCAAGATAGAGAAAACCAACGAGGGTCTAAGATTTCTGATCCAAAAAATAAAGTAGGAGCTTAACCATGGCTAAGAAAAAGCACATCCTTTACGTTCAAACAAGCGGTATTGATACACCAAAGCGTCTTTACTCGCCCTTCGTTCTGGGCATGACCGCCAAGGCGATGGATATTGATGCCACCATTTATTTCCTTGGCTTAGGAATAACGGTGGTAAAGAAGGGTATGGCAGAGACGGTCAAAGAGGGCAACTTTCCTACGGTTAAGGAAATAATGGACCAGGCAATCGCTGCTGGGGTCAAATTACTGGTCTGTGAGCAGAGCACCCAGTTGCTCAACCTCAACCGGGGAGACTTTATACCAGAAGCCAAGATTGTAGGAGCAGCCACGCTGAACGACCTAGTTCTCGATGCTGACGCCACTATGTGGTTCTAAGAGACTCGGTTGTGGCTACGATATACGGGTGCTATAATTCGGCTATGAAGGTCTCGGAGTTAGGGGAATTTGGACTGATTGACCTCCTAGCTAAAATGGTTCACGAACAGATGGCACCCCCAAAACCACTGATTCTCGGTATTGGCGATGATGCTGCTGCCTGGCAGGGTGATGCCTCAACTCAACTGGCTACGGTTGATTCCGTCATCCAGGGTATTCACTTTTCTTTGGATATCACCCCGTGGAAGGAACTGGGCTGGAAGGCACTGGCTATTAACCTGAGCGACATTGCGGCTATGGGCGGCGTACCTAAATATGCCCTGGTATCGCTAGCCGTACCTGACGACACTGAGGTTGACGATGTTACTGATCTCTATCAGGGGATGATTGAGCTGGCACAGCAATTCGGAGTAGCTATAGTTGGCGGCAATATCAGTAGCTCACCAATAGTAGCTATTAACATTACTGTTTTTGGTAACGCTAGAAGTCAAGACAAGCTCCTCACCCGCTCAGGAGCTAAAGTCGGTGACAAGGTAGCAGTTACTGGTTACCTGGGTGCGGCTACCGCTGGCTGGGAGATGCTTACCAAAGGGCTTCAAATTGACCCCGAAGCTAGCGCATTTTTAAAAAGTGCTTTCCTTCACCCCTACCCCCGAATAGCCGAAGGGCAACTGCTGGTAGACACAGGGGTGAAGACAGCGATAGATATTAGCGATGGGCTGATTTCTGACCTAAACCACATCTGCAAAGCCAGCCAAGTTGGTGCCCGGATAGAAGTCGACCGGGTGCCTGTCCAGCCTGCAGTCAAGGCTAACTTTGGTGATAGAGCCCTCGAGCTAGCATTATCGGGAGGAGAGGACTACGAGCTTTTGTTTACTGCAAGCACTGAGGTCATTGATAAAATAAGAACCAAAGCCCCCTGCCCAATAACGGTAATTGGTGAAATCGTAGGCAAGGCAGACAAGATAACCCTGGTTGACAGGAATGGAAATCCGTTTAGCCTCAGTAAAAGGGGCTGGGAGCACTTTACTTCAAGATGAAATTAAGCCGCCTTGATTTAGTTAGCCATAGTCCAGAGGAGACTCAAAAGATTGGGGCTGGCATCGGTAAGCTAGCCCTGCCCGGCGATGTTTTTCTCTTAGTCGGCAGACTAGGAACAGGCAAGACCTGCCTCACCCAAGGTATCGCCCACGGGCTAGATATCAAAGAGTATGCGCTAAGCCCCTCCTTCGTCATAGTCAGGGAACTTTACGGGAGGTTGCCTCTATATCATATCGACCTGTTTCGACTAGACCATATAGAAGAGATTGAGGAACTGGGCTTGGACGACTATCTATATGGTAGAGGTGTTTGTGTCGTAGAATGGGCAGAAAAGGGGTTGAGGCTACTGCCAACCGAGCACCTGCTGATTCAAATAGACTTTCTTTCCGATACTGAGCGAAGTTTTCGACTTAAA
>CAYQQD010000087.1:0-3940 GCA_964419575.1 uncultured Dehalococcoidales bacterium
AACATAGCCTTTGTAAAAAGTGGCAGTATTATTAAAGTGGGTAAACGCCGCTTTGCTAAAGTCATTGATTCAGATATAATTGATAGCTGAGATTGTTTAGTAACCTCACCCCCTTAGTCCCCCTCTCCTTGGCAAGGAGAGGGGGAGGAAATATTATTAAGAGAGGCGAAGCCTCTCTAACTCTCCCTCAGGAGGGAAGAGATTTTAGAGAGGGGCGAAGCCCCTCTCTCACCTACACTCCCCCCTTCCCTGAAAGAGGTAGATGAAGTCCTTGCATAAGGGGGTTAGGGGGATAGGTTACCAAATGACCATAAGCGGCGCTTTGCTAAAGTGATAAATACTGATATACTAAACCAATAAAGGAGACAGATGGAACAGTTACGCATCCCAGGACCCACCCCCTGCCCTATTGAGGTGCTTCAAGTAATGACCAGGCAGATGATAAATCACCGGGGTGGGGAGTTTGGGCAGATACTAAACAAGGTAACGGCTAATCTAAAACAATTGTTTCAGACCAAGGGTGACGTTTTTCTGCTTACCGGCTCAGGGACCGGCGGCCTGGAGGCAGCCATCGTTAATACCCTATCCCCGGGTGATAAAGTATTATCGGTCGCTGTTGGCGTCTTCGGAGAGCGCTTTGGCACTATCGCCCAGCAATTTGGGGCTGAGGTAATTCCGCTCCGCTTTGACTGGGGCAAAGCGGCTGATGCTGACGCAGTGCGCCAGGCGCTTAAGGCGGAACCAAAAATCAAAGCGGTGCTGGTCACCCATAATGAGACCTCCACCGGCGTTACCAATGACCTAGCTGCTATTAACTCGATAGTCAAAGAATTTGATAAATTACTGCTGGTTGACGCCATCAGTAGTCTGGGCTCAGTTGATTTGCCAGTAGATGACTGGCACTGCGATGTTACCGTTACTGCTTCCCAGAAGGGATGGATGGCTCCTCCCGGTCTGGCTATGGTCAGTGTCAGCCAAGAGGCATGGCAAGCCCACTCTAAAGCCAAGATGCCCCGCTTCTACTGGGACTTTGCTCACGCTAAGAGCTATTTAGAAAAGGGGCAAACGCCATGGACACCGGCTATCTCCACGGTATTTGCTCTATTAGTGTCACTGGAAATGATGCTAAAGGAAGGCTTACCTAACATCATCGCCCGGCACGCCCGTGTGGGTAAAGCGGCTCGAGCCGGGATAAAATCGCTAGGACTGTCCCTTTTTGCTGACGAAAACTATGCCTCCAATACCGTTACTGCCGTAGCTTCTTCAGACGGGCTGGATACCAAAAAGATGCTCAAGCTCTTACGAGAGGAACACCAGATTATACTCAGTGGTGGGCAGCAGAGATTAGACGGCAAAATATTCCGCATCGGGCACCTCGGCTGGGTGACCGAGGACGACATTAAAGCTGTAATATTGGCGCTGAAGGTAGTACTACCACAGGCCGGATTCAGGAGTTAGCTAAAATGAAGGTCTTAATCATCGAGCCTATTTCCGACGAGGGGGTAGATATTCTACGTAATTATGCCCAAGTGGATATTAAGCTGGGGCTAGCACCAGAGGAAATCGCATCCATAATTGACGATTACGAGGCGCTGGTGGTGCGCAGTCAGACCCGAGTCCCGGCTAAGGTTATACAAGCCGGGAAAAAGCTACAGGTTATCGCCCGAGCCGGTGCCGGCATAGACAATATTGATGTCGAAGAAGCCACCCGACACGGCATTGTGGTAGTTAATGCTCCCACCAGCAACACTGTCTCGGCTGCTGAGCATACCATTGCCCTTATGCTCGCCTTAGCCCGCCATATCCCTCAGGCTAATGCCACACTCAAATCTGGGGTATGGCAACGAACCGAATTCATGGGTACCGAGATTAGAGGTAAGACGTTAGGTATTATCGGCTTAGGCAGCGTGGGCTCAGAGGTAGCCAGACGGGCACGGGGACTGGAAATGAAGCTTATCGCTTATGACCCCTTTATCTCTGTTGACCATGCCCACAGCCTCCACGTAGAGCTTGTTCCCCTAGAGCAGTTGCTCAAAGAATCAGACTTTATCACCCTTCACTTGCCACTAACGGCATCGACAAAGAAACTGATTGGAGCCAAAGAGCTGTCTTTGGTCAAACCAACAGTTCGGATTATTAACACCGCCCGCGGTGGATTAATTGACGAAAAGGCACTGGCTAGGGCAGTAAAGGAGAAGCGAGTAGCTGGTGCTGCCATTGATGTCTTTTCTGTAGAACCAACTACCGAGAGCACCCTTTTTGAAAGTGATAGCATCATTGTTACCCCCCATTTAGGTGCCTCCACCACCGAAGCTCAAGCCATGGTAGCTAAGGACATAGCCAACCAGATTATTGACGTATTTAAAGGACAGCCAGCCAGATACTCGGTTAATGCTCCCTTTATCCCGGTTGAGACCCTATCTACATTAGCCCCCTTCATAAAGCTGGCTTCAACAGCAGGCAAACTGGTCAGTCAACTAGCTGAGGGACAAATGAATGCCATCAAGATTAGATATGAGGGCGAAATTTCCAATTATGATACCAATGTCCTCAAGGCATCCGTCCTCGGCGGGTTACTTAATGAGATAAGCGAAGAGCGGGTTAACCTGGTCAATGCTAATATCGTGGCGGCTCGGCGTGGTCTAACCGTGGTGGAACAAAAGGAAGCCACCTGTGAAAACTACGCCAGCCTTATTAGTATTGAAGGCACTACCAGCGCCGGGGTTATTATTGTTGCCGGAACGGTAATACGCGGGGAATCACACATTGTCCGGGTCAATAACTACTGGCTTGATGTTGTGCCTACCGGGGGTTACTTCCTGTTTAGCGACCACCTAGACCGCCCCGGGCTCATCAGCGCCGTAAGCAAGGTAACCGGTGATGCCGATGTAAATATCAGTGCCATGCATGTTGGTCGTCTTAAACCCAGGGGACAAGCACTGATGGTCTTAGCCTTAGATGAACCCCTGTCCGAGGAGCACCTACAGAAGATACTCTCCATCCCCGATGTCTATACCGCCAAACTGGTAAAGCTATAAAGGAGGGAAATACCATGTTTGCACGTCTAACCATAGTTCAAGTCAAGATGGACAAGCTAGATGAAACCGTAAAGATTTTTGAGGAAAGTGTTGCCCCCGCAGCCAAATCACAGAAGGGCTATCGTGGTGCCTACCTCCTCACCGACCGCAAAACAGGCAAAGGCATTTCCATCTCCCTCTGGGATAGCGAAAAGTATGCCATTGCCAGTGAAAAGAGCGGCTACTACCAGGAACAGGTAAACAAGTTCAAGGGCCTCTTCACAGCACCGCCGGTTCGCGAGGGATATGAGGTTAGTCTCCGAGACTAAGTAAGTCGGTGAAAGACCAGTCCGGCTGGCGGTTTGGGGTAAAAGTAGGTTGATTTCCTGGGCATCCGGTCACCGGCATCAGCAATGGCTTTAACCGTTTCTGCCTTAACCGGACTTAATAGAAAGGCTAATTGGTATTCCTGGTTTAATACCCTGTTTACCGCATCCAGTTTGTCATAACTATAGTCAAGGAACACTTCCTCCCCACCCCCGCTCAGTCCCAGTAACTTCTCCAGTATGATATGGTCAAGAATACTAACCTCTAACCTCTTATATAGCTCACAGTGAAAGTAAGGTATCATCTGGCTAGTAGTAGCAAAGTCGCGCAACCTTAGTAAATAGAGGAGCTCAGGAGCTAGACCAAAAAGGACTAGTCTAACCTGGTTTTTATCTTTCCCAGCCAGTAAATCATTGACCTGCTGCCAGATACCGGGCGCACTTAGTGACATCTCTTCTATCTCAAAGAACGACATCAACTTAGCCAGTAGCTCATTTAAGCTTGCTCTTGATATCCCGCGAACCAGTCGGTGAGGTGGTAGAATAATAAGCCCCGGGTCGGCAAAGCTTACCAGCGTCATCATCACAAAATTAAAC
>CAYQQD010000088.1:0-3914 GCA_964419575.1 uncultured Dehalococcoidales bacterium
CCACTTCTTGCCCGCTGTAAATCAGCATTGGATAACGATATGCGGCAGCCCTGGCATACCCCCTGCTCTACCCTAGCTACGGCTGTCCCCTTCTGCTTCTTGAGCTCGTGGTAAAGCGCAATCACCTCGGGGTCAATCTCAGCCGAAAGTAGCTGCCGCTGGTGCTGGAGATTGAGCATTACCGCTTTGAGCCGCTCCATCTCGCTAGATAGCTGCTGTTGCTGGCTTTGCCACTCAGTCTCCAATGTTTTAAGCTGGCTACTTATGTTAGCTACGCTGGCTGTGGTCAGCTCAACCTGCTCCATTACGTCTAGCGCCTTGTCCTCCAGTTGACTACGCTTAAGTTTCAGCCCATCAGCCTCATGCTGAAGGCTGGCCAGCTCTTTAGGATTACCTATAGTGCCACTATATAGCCTATCTTCGGTAGCGGTCAGCTTAGCCCCAACGTCCTCTATCTCCCACTCTAAAGAATGCTGCTCCCGCCTCAATTCTTCCAGCCGCTGACGCTCCAACGCCAGCTTGTCCCGAACCCCCACCACCTCCTGACTTTCTCCAAGCTGACTAACTATTTGCTTGACAGCCCGCTCGCTGGACTCAAGCTCTAAATCGACCTCCTGTAGCTCGTAGAGCTGCTTAACCACACCCATTTTCAAGCCCATTTTATAACGGCGATGCCACAATATCAATTTAAGGTTTTATCAACCTCACCCCCTTTATCCCCCTCTCCTTGAGAAGGAGAGGGGGAAGAGGCTTTAAAGGGGCATAGCCCCTCTAAAACTCCCCTTTCTAACTACTTCAAATAAGCAGGGGGGAAGGTTTTCTGAAGGGAGTCCGTTTATTAATCTCACCCCTAAAATAGGACAAAATTCTATAGCCTAAGTAGAACATATGTGCTAATATAAGATAGCCAATAAAGCAAAGGGAAAGTCATGAGACTACTAAGGTCAGCCATAGAAAACCAGAGATGGGACCTAGCCGCCCACGCCATTGTATTGGCTACGGCTAAGGTTCTGAACGATGGAGCTAAACCACATGCCGGCAAAAGCAGACAGAAAAAGAGGGGCACCAAAAGGCAATCAAAACGCTAGGAAGCATGGCTTCTACTCTAAGGTCCTTGACGAGGCAGAAAAGCTAGACTTTGAGCTAGCTTCTGGTGTCGAGGGTATTGACGATGAGATTGCCCTGCTAAGGGTCAAAATAAAATCCCTCATTGCCCATGACCCGAATAATATCAAGCTTATCATGCAGGCGACCAATACCCTGGCTAGATTGGTCAGGACTAGATATAACATCACCAAAGAGCAGAAGAAAGGGCTGAAGGAGGCAATAGGCAATGTCCTCAGGGATATCGCCTTCCCGCTTGGAATCGGCATCGGCGCCACTATCGGTAAATAGCCTGGGATCTTCGGGGGGCAAAATAAATAGACTTAGACCCTATCAGCGAGAGGTGGCACTGGCTATCTTGAATAGTGTTTTCGGCAGGAAGGGGCTTACCTTCTCGGTAGAAATGGCACGGCAGGGAGGCAAGAATGAACTGTCTGCCCAGCTCGAGCTTCTACTTTTAACCCTCTATATGGCTGAACCACAAAACCTAGTGAAGTGCGCGCCTACCTTCAAGCCACAGACGGTCATCTCTATGATACGGCTCAAGGACAGACTAAATGACGCTGGTTTTAATGGCATCTGGGTCGCCGAGCTGGGCTACATTATCCGGCTGGGGAACGCCAGGGCGATATTCCTATCGGCTGATGAGTCGGCTAATGTGGTGGGTAACACCGCCCATATACTCCTGGAAATAGATGAGTCCCAAGATGTCAGCAGAGAAAAGTATACCAAGGAGTTCAAGCCGATGGGGGCAACTACCAATGTTACTACCGTCCATTATGGCACTACCTGGGACGATTCCACCCTGCTGGAGGAGGTTAAGCAGACCAATCTGGAACTGGAAAGAAAAGACGGCATCAAGCGCCATTTCAGCTATGACTGGCAGGAAGTAGCCAAGTATAATCCCGACTACCTGACCTATGTTGAAGCTGAGAGGGAGCGCCTGGGGGAGAACCACCCCCTGTTCCTCACCCAGTACCGACTGTTACCTATCCATAGTGGCGGGGGTTACTTAAGCCATCAGCAGCGGGCTCAGCTAACCGGGGAGCACGCTAGAAAGCACCAAGCCGACCCGGGCAAGGTCTATGTCGCCGGTATTGATTTAGCCGGGGAGGCTGAAGAAGAGGAAGGAGCCAGGCTTAGGGCTTTAAAACGCCAGGATTCTACTGTGGTCACTATTGGTGAACTGGACTTCTCAATATGCAACCAGGTTATTAAACAACCGGGCATTAAGGTGGTTGAGCATTACTGGTGGACAGGCAGGAAGCATGCCGAAGTCTATCCCCAGTTAATTGATATCCTCAAGAATGTCTGGCACTGCCGCAAGGTAGCGGTTGATGCCACTGGAGTCGGTCAGCCGGTGGCTTCATTCCTCAGGCAGGCATTAGGCTCAAGAATCTCTCCATTCACCTTCACCGCTCAGTCAAAGTCAGAGTTAGGCTTTAACCTGCTGGCGGCAATTAACTCAGGCAGATTGAAGATGTATGCCGGTGATGGCTCGCCTGAATATCAAGAGTTCTGGACTGAGATGGAGAAAGCCAAGAGTCAGTACCGTCCCAGCCAGACGATGAATTTCTACGTCGACCCGACACAGGGACACGATGACTTCCTAATCAGTCTGGCACTTCTAGTTGAAGCCGCCAGCCAATACTCACCCCGGAGCGCTAGAGGTGTTTAATAAGGTGGTAGTCTTGCCTAAGAAAGCTACTCACCAAATTCTTGGGGGTGTTTAAGAGGGGCGTGAGCCCCTTTTTATAATAAAATCCCCCTCTCCTTATCAAAGGAGAGGGGGATAGGGGGTGAGGTTACCAAATATCTTAATAGCGAGAGACCGTCCGCCTACCTAGCCAGTAGCCAAAACCGACGGCGGCGGCAGCACCTAAAGCCCACCATAAATGTATCTGCCAGTTAGGCAAGGCAAAACCAAAACCACCACCAATATAGAATGACCCTGGATCTGACCACCCACTCTCATTAGAGGCGCTATCTGTTGCCCTGACCCTCCAGTAGTAGGGGGTCTCCTTCTTCCTTGGCTCTAGCTTTTCTGCCTCAGTAAGGGTGTACTCTGAGTCTTCCAAGTCCTCCCAAGTGTTGACAATAGAAGCAGTGGTGAAATCATCATCAATAGCCACCTGGAGGGTATAGGTTACGGGGAGGCTCTTATCAGTAACATCCCCCCAGTCAAAGTAGACCGGCTGAATTGCCTTAACATCCGCTTCTGGCAGTATTAGCTCGGGTACTGGTGGTGGCGTTGATTCCATATAGAAGGCGGTGGTCAGGGTGTTGACGCCGTCACTAGCAGTGATAGTGTGCGCCCCAGCCTCGCTCTTAGGCGCCTTGAAGGTAGCGGTAAAAGCTCCAGTGGCATCACTGGTAACAGTTTTGACAACAATCGGCTCAGTAGCGTAGGTGATGGTTATCTGACTCTCGGGTTCAAAGCCGACGCCGTTAATCGTTATATCCATGCCGACGTTACCCGGTGAAGCCTGGGTGGTAACCGGGCTGATGCTGACACTGGTAGCTATAAATACCGTGAACTCCTCCGCCTCGCTCTGGTTGCCGTCGTCATCCTCTGCCGTAACATCATAGCTTCCTTCATCCACATCGGGCACTTCAAAGCTGATGGTGAAACTGCCTTCCTCGTTGGTATTCCCACTGGCAACCACCTCATCATTAAAGGTGATATCCGCACCAACCTCTCCCCCGAAACCAGTCCCGGTAACTTCCACGGTATCACCCGCCTCACCTTCAGTGACATTCATAGCTATCTGAGGCTCGACCGTAAAAGTAGCTTCAGCAATATGGTCAGA
>CAYQQD010000089.1:0-3873 GCA_964419575.1 uncultured Dehalococcoidales bacterium
TGACGGCGTTGCCGAACCAAAATGTACCGGCGAGGCAAGTATTATGGCATCAGCCCGTTTCATCTTGATATATATCGGCCAGAAGTCATCATCAATAGGGCAACTTTCCTCCTTTTTGCACACCATACAGGCAGTACACGGCTTAATGTCTAAATTAGCCAAGCTTATAAGTTCTGTCTTTAGTCCTTCTTCTTCTATCGCCTTCAAAGCATGTCTCGTCAGAATCTCGGTATTTCCTTTCTTCCTCGGACTGCCAACAATAGCTAAAGCCTTCACTATATACCTCCTTTATGTAGTCTATCTAATGCTTCCTCAATTCGTCTCAGGCACCGCTCCTTACCCAAGACCGACATGGTTTGAAATAGCGGTGGTGCCGCTGTCCGCCCGGTAACCGCTACCCTCAGCACCCCAAAAAGTTGCCCCGCCTTCAGCCCCAGCTCCGCAGCCAGTGGCCTGAGCACCGCCTCCAGAGACTCGGCACCAAACGCCTCTAATCGCTCAAGCCTCTGCTTTGCCGCCGCCAATGCCTGAGCAGCTGATTTCCGGTCTATGCCCTTGGCTATTAACAAACCAGGAGCATAATCAAGCTGGTCAACGAAGAAAAACTGCGCCAGCTCAGCTACCTCAGCTAGGGTTCGGGCTCGCTCCTGGATAAGAGGCATAATCTGCCTGACATATCCAATAGATAGCGGTCGTTTCACCTCGGGAGGTAAGCCTCTATCCAGGAAGGGGAGCGCCCGCTGGGTAAAGTCCTCCACGCTCAAGCTACGGATATATACCCCGTTCATCCAGTCAAGCTTGTCCCGATTAAACACCGCCGCCGTCCGGCTGACCCGCTCCAGGGAAAAATTGCTGATAAGCTCCTGCCGGGGTATAATCTCGGTCTTATCATCCAGAGACCAGCCCAGCAGAGCCAGAAAGTTGACCATAGCCTCAGGCAGATAGCCCTGCTCACGATACTCAGTTACCGACACTGCCCCGTGTCTCTTGCTCAATTTAGCCCGGTCAGCCCCCAGTATCATCGGCAGGTGAGCAAACTGCGGTGGCTTAAACCCCAGAGCCTGATACAAAAGCAGGTGGCGGGGGGTACTGGACAGCCACTCCTCAGCCCGGAGAACATGGGTTATTTCCATCAGGTGGTCGTCAACGACATTGGCTAGATGATAGGTAGGGTAGCCATCCGACTTCAACAGGACGAAGTCATCAATGGTGTCATTTTCAAAGGCCACCTCCCCCCAGATTAAATCATTAAACCTGGTCTGCCCGCCAAGCGGGGTCTTGAAACGAACCACCGGGGTAATGCCTTCAGCCTCCCTTTCCGCCCGCTCCTTCTGGCTTAGATTACGACAGCGCCGGTCGTAGCCCGGCGGCTGCTTACGCCTCACCTGCTCTGCCCGCATCTCCTTCAGGCGCTGGGGGGAGCAATAGCAATAATAGGCATCCCCATGTGAGACCAGCCAATTAGCTACCTCTTGGTATAATTCCAGGCGTTGCGATTGAATATAGGGACCCCCATTCCAATCCAGCCCCAGCCACCTGAGACCATCAAGGATAGCCTCCACCGCCCCCTTAACCTTGCGGGTGACATCGGTGTCCTCAATGCGGACAATAAAGCTGCCGCCATAATGCCGGGCAAAGAGCCAGTTAAACAGGGCAGTCCTGATATTACCCACATGGGGAAAACCGGTAGGACTCGGCGCAAACCGCACCCTAACCGCTTTAGTCATTGGAAAACCCTGATTTCCTCAACTCGTTATACGAAGTAGCGTTCTGCTCTACTCTTTCCACATCTGATAGGCAGTCCACTTTGTATATTTGCTACACATTTCATTTATGGGGCAATTATCACAACTTGGATTCAAGTCTGTACAGAATCCATCTTCAAATAGATAAAATGCCCCATTGTCAACATAAAATGGGATTCTCCCTGATTTAGAGACGACTTCCTCTACCCATGACCTCATCTTACTCGCCTGAATAATGTAGGGACTACCCTTCTCATAAAGCACTTGCTCTAATAATCCACTTCTACAAAATACCGTGCCAATGTGACCATAAACTATCAATCTCGGTATTCACAAGTAGGGAATTCTCGGACGAAGGGACACCTCCTACAAATATCACTTTGATATTCCCTTTGTAGCTCTTCGAAAATCACACGGAGTACTTTCTCACGGGTTTCCACCTCATCCATTAATCCAGCCAGTTCAAGCAAATCGTTCTTTACAATAGGTCTCACATTTAGCTTTACAAGGAATTCCTTAAAGTGAGTGTTTGTGTCTTCCACTATCAATACTACTTTACCATCGTTTACTCTCTCTTGCCCGAAATTATCACGCAAGGTGTTATAAAGATTTTCTGCTTGCTTTTCGCCTCTCAACTTGAGTTTCTTAACTTGATATACAACACCAAAGTCAGTACTCAGGTCTGTTCCTCTATCACTGGCTTCAGCCCTAGTTTCACGATACACTTTACAGCCAAATCGCTCCATATGAGTTTTAACAATGGCAAAACTTGCTAATTCAAAGCAAGTCCCGCTAATTCGCATAATTTCTTCCACAAATCTAATAAAATCCTTTAGATTTTCAGAGAGTCTCATTCTCTTACTGCGGTTACCTAACTCGGGTAGGCTAGCAAAGCGTTGTTGAATATGATCTGTAAGTCTCGAAAGAATGTACTCCATTATTTTGGATGGGTTCTGTGCCGGTATCAATTTGAATCTACCTGGACCGATAACACGTAGCACTCCATATTTAGGAAGATTTCGAGACGGATACGCATCCCAAAACCATCCTCCTACATGAAGATTATGGTGTAGATGGTCGCGTACAATTTCACAAACTGCTATTTCGTACCAATTTCTAACCTCTTGGGTATCAAAAACAGTTTTCCCTCCTTGAACATAGGCATCTAAAAGGCCGTAGTACATAACAGGAAAAATCAGCTTGTGGTGGCTCCTTTTAAACATTCTGTCGATTTGCGTCTCGGTATTCATCCGCTTACCTTGCAAGTTTCTTAACTGCTTCTTCAAGATGCTCACTACCAATATCTTCTGCTTTTATTTTTACCTTGACTTCGTAGCCACACTCGCATTCTAAAACCAGCGAATCGATATAATCACCTTCACCCCAAGGCTCTAGCTCCCACCCGTCTGCGCTCATAAGCAAATTCCCGTGAAATACCACCGTCCAGTTGGCTGTGGGTCTTTGTAAGACCTTATTACATCTCCTACACTGAACCATCAGTAACCCCCTCTATATAATCTCGCTGTCTCCAAATATGAACTTATGAAATGTCTTAATGTCCTGACTCATTATGTTTACCCTTTAATTATCTTAGCCTTACTTTCCCCTATTCTACCACCCCACCCCATAACTATTCTAGACATTAAGAGGTTGTTTTGTAACCTCACCCCCTTAATCCCCCTCTCCTTGGTAAGGAGAGGGGGACTGATTATATAAGAGAGGCGAAGCCTCTCTTCAACTCTCCATAAAAGAAGGAGGAGAGATTTTAGAAGTAAGCAAAGCCTCCTCTCTTACCAACACTCCCCTGTTAATAAAGGGTATTTGAGAGGGGCAGCAGCCCCTCTCTCTTTAATTCCCCCCTTCCCCTTATTAAGGGGAAGGGGGATAAAGGGGGATAGGGTTCATAAACAATTCTAGGCAACACGCTCCAGTGCCTGCTCTAAGTCTGGGGGGAGGTTAGAGGTGAATTCTACATACTCAGTGGTGGAGGGTGACTGAAAACCCAGGCGGCAGGCATGGAGAAAGGGGCGGGAGAGGTGGGGCGATTTTACGCCATATACGCTATCTCCTACTACCGGGTAGCCAATGGCTGAAAGGTGGACCCGAATCTGGTGGGTGCGACCGGTCT
>CAYQQD010000090.1:0-3811 GCA_964419575.1 uncultured Dehalococcoidales bacterium
CCTAATTAAATCCCTCTCGCTCTCCCTTTAAGAAAGGGAGAAGTTCTCCCCCTTTAGTAAAGGGGGACTCAGGGGGATTTCCCCCAGGGGCTTCGCCCATTTAAAACTCCCCGTTATTTAGGTATTAATATCCCCTGATTTTCTCCAAAGCCGCTTCTGCTTGTGCTCGAACAAGCTCCTCTTCATCGTTCAGAGCTTGAGTAAGAGGTTCTATTGCTCTTTCATCTCCTATCTTTCCGAGAGCCCATGCTGCCTCCTTTCGAACCCACCAATCTTCATCCTTCAGCGCCTGGATGAGAGGCTCCACTGCCCTGGCATCCCCTATATGTCCAAGAGCCCCCGCTGCTTCCCCTCGAACACCCTCACTTTCATCCCCCAGAAGAGCCTGGATTAGTGGTTCCACCGCCCTGGCGTCCCCTATCTCTCCCAGAGCCTCTGCTGCGTTACTTCGAACGTACCAATCTTCATCCTTTAAAAAATGTATCAGCACTGAAACCTCATCGATACCAGATTTGCTGGCAATGATTTTGCTGGCAATGATTTCGCCTAAACATTTGAAATACACCTGGGCTTCAAAATTATCAACCGCATCCGAATACAAACTCCCTGATAAAACATATCCAGATGTAACAGCATATATTTCCGTTTCAAACATCCTGTTCTCTGCTTTGTCCTCTAACCTTAAATTACAGGTGATACGAGTCCCGTAACCACCTGATGTATAAAGTGCGCCTTGTGTCTCTTTGTAGTCCACAAACAATATAGCGTCGTAATCTGTGCTGTCTGGCGGGACCACATCAAAACCTGCTTTTTCCAGTTTCTGCTTTATCGCGCTGTAGATATCATACGGTTCGCCACGCCAGGCGGATGCCGTGGCTTCTATTTTAATTGAACCTAATATTATCTTCACGCTAACTTCAGTTGGGTCCGATAAACCATCATTGTCTGAAACTGTAAGTTTAACGTTATAAGCTCCGATATCTGAGTAAGTATAGGTTATGGTTTCTCCTGACGCCGTGTCGCCATTACCAAAGTCCCATTCATAGGAAGTTATATTTCCATCTGAATCAGTAGATGCTGCGCCACTGAATGTTATGCTTTCGCCAAATTTTACCGTGCTCGGGGTTGCCGATATTTGCGCCACTGGCGGGTATCGTGGTGGTGACGCTGGTGTCTCTTCTGGTAGTGTTGGTGTCTCTGGTGGTGCTGGCTTAGCACATCCGCTAATTATCATGACGGCTGATATCAGCAATGCCGCTATGGACAGGCGTATTATTTTTTGGTTCATTTCTATTTATACCTCTTTACCTCGAAGCGGTAGAGTTTTATTGGCTCGTCGGGGAATATGCCTGCCTTATGGCGGCAGATTTCAATTTGATAGTCCGCGCTGTCCACCCCCTCAAGGTCGGGCAGGAGTAGCCCCTTGCGCATGCCGCACTCTACTATGACCCCGTACTTCCTGGGGTCTAGCTGGTCTTGGCTGTCTATCGGCTCAGGCTTGGTCAGGACATCCACCTTATATTCAAGGTCTTTAAGCTCGTTGGGGGCGACGGGTGGGAAGCGTGGGTCTCTGGTAGCTGAGCTGATGGCGTTGGCAATAGTCTCCTGAGCCACATTATCCCTGGTCGGTTCAAAGGTGCCAATGCAGCCCCTTAATTGCCCGAACTTATGGATGGAGACAAAGACCCCGGCTCTCTGTTTCATCTCTGGGGTGAGCTCTTCCAGCTCAGGAATGTTGCCCTCTTTAACAAAGGCCTCCACGGTATCCTTGGCTAAACTTGCCAGTGGCGATATCCCCCTTAGTATTACCCCGGCGTAGCCGACCACGCTGGAATAATCGCCGGTGGTATCACCGCTGGTCTGGTATTTAACCAGCTCCGCCTTCCTCGCCCCTAATTCTTTAGCCGCCGAGATAAGACTGACTGCCGGGGCATAGCCACACATTGATATTCTTAATTCATCAACCCGTCTTAGCAGTTCATCCTCTTCCAAATTTAATATGGCTTCTATAGCCTGGGTATCCTTCCACTGAGCCGATTCCTGCGGCTCGTAATGGGTCATGTCACTTGAGGCTATGATTACCACCTCTTTATTTAAGTCCTTAATGGTTTTGGCTATTTCCCTGCCGATTTCCCTGTAGGTAGCACCAGTAAAGTAAGATAGCATGATAGGCACCAGCCTGAAGTCTTTTTTGAAATATTGCAGGAATGGTAATTGGACCTCAATGGAGTGTTCATATTGATGGGCTTTAGCGTCCTCTTCTAGGTAGCTGGATGTAGCTAAAATCTGCTTAGCCAGTTCTGAGTCAATCTCTACCTCTCCCAGGGGTGTTTTCCATACCCCCTCGGTCATGATGCTAAGCGGTCTCCCCATCCCGGTGTGGTTGGGACCGATAATAATGAAGGTGTCCTTAAATTTGATTCTGGATATAGTGGCACCGGCTACCGGTCCCGAGTAGATATACCCGGCGTGAGGTGAGAGCAGACCGATTACTTCCTCCTTTTCTGCTTTTTCGTCAACCATCCCCCGAATCATCTCTTTTAGCTGGGAAGGTGAGTCGGGATAGAATTGCCCGGCTACCACCGGCTGCCTAATCATCTTCCTGCCTCCTTTGCCACAGATGTCCTGAAATTAAGCTCAGCGCCGCAGAACTTGCACCTTGAGTCTTCCAGACCGATTACCTTGGTTTGATAACCGAGCCTTTCTACGATAAGTCTACCACAGGAGTAGCAGAAGGTACTCTCGCTCTTATGTCCCGGGACGTTACCGGCATAGACAAACTTAAGCCCGGCATTCTTCCCGATATTATAAGCACGCTCCAGGGTAGAGACAGGGGTTGGGGGTAGGTGCGTCAGATGATAATTAGGGTAGAACCTGGTTACATGCCATGGTGTTAGCTCACCCAGCTCATTTCTTATCCAGTTAGCAATGCCCTCAAGTTGCTGGTCGTCATCACTCATGGTGGGTATGATGTTGGTAACCACCTCAACATGCATATTCCACTTTTCTTTAGCCCGCTTAGCCACCTCCAGGACCCCCCGCCATCGGGTTACCTTGGCTAGCTTGCGGTATAGGGTGTCAGTAAAGCCCTTAACATCCACCCGCCAGGCATCAAGATATGGTCCGATAGTGTCCAGCGCCTCAGGGGTGAGGTAGCCATTGGTTACATAGACAGTGTAGAGGTTATTCTCCTTAGCCAGCTTGGCTGAGTCGAGGGTATATTCAAACCAGATGCTGGGCTCGTTGTATGTCCAGGCAATGCCCTGGCAGTGGTATTGTTTTGCCAGTTCTACGGCTAGTTGGGGCTGGACTTCTCTGGAGCCCCGCCACGGCTCATTAATCTCGGGGCAGGAAATTTCCCAGTTCTGGCAGTCTTGGCAGTGGAAGTTGCACCCCCAGCCGCCCAGAGAGAAGACTGAACTGGTGGGGAAGAAATGAAATAGGGGCTTCTTTTCAATCGGGTCAACGGCTACCGACGATGCCTTGGCGTAGTTCTGGTTGTAGAGCTCCCCATCCCGGTTCTGGTACATGCGGCAAACGCCAAACCCATTCGGGCTTATAGCGCAGCGCCACTGGCAGATATTGCACCGCACCCTGGAATTTGGCAGCTTTTCATAAAGCACTGCCTCACGCATGGTTTCTGCCATTTGTACCATAATTTAATTATATCACCCAGCTACTATCAATTATAGTCTGGATTTATTGACCCTCACCCCCTTAATCCCCCTCTCCCTTGAGGGAGAGGGGGAAGGATAATAAAAAGAGGGGCTGGCGCCCCTCTTATATAACTGAATTTCCCCTCATAATTAGG
>CAYQQD010000091.1:0-3799 GCA_964419575.1 uncultured Dehalococcoidales bacterium
ATGCGAACCGGGCGATAGCTGTATTTATCACTATCACCGCTATGGTTATATATATCCCGGTGGTTACAAACTCCACAGCCCTACCAGCTATTAGCCTATTTGCTGCTTGATAGATAATTGTGCCAGCGGCAACGAATATTAACCCTGATATCACCGCGCCAGCAATGTCCTCGGCTTTACCATGACCGAAGGGATGTCGCTCATCGGGAGGTCTAGTGGCAATCCTGATGCCAGTGAAGCCAACAATTGCTCCCGAAAGGTCAATAATACTGTGGAAGGCATCAGCCCTCATGGCAATACTGCCAGTAATTATGCTACCTACCATCTGCATAGCTATAAATGAGCTGATAGCAATAATAGAAAGTTTAGCAACATTCTCGGTGGTAGCTAGAACCCCCCTCTTTTTTGTGGGCTCTCCGACTTCTCCAGCCAAAGCAGTTTCCTCCTATTAGAGAAACAAAAAACCGTGAACCACTTGGTCCCACGGTTTAGTAAATCCCGCTGCTGAAAAACAGCCCGGCTCTCCTCTGGTAAATCAGAGACGCCTGTTCCAGTCAAATATTTTAACTTAGTGTTATACCCATGTCAAGCAGTCTAATTCTACGCCACCAGCAGCCCGGCTTCGCTCGCTCACCATGTTCTGGGACTATAGTTCTATGTCACATAGCCTATTTGGGGCTTGTCCGTCCTGTTGGCAGTCAATATCATCAGAATATATCAACTATACCTAACCAGGTTTAAGGAGGACTATGGTATGCCCATAGTAATCAAAGGCCAGACCTACTACAGAACCAGAGAAGTTTGTCACATGGTGGGGGTGAGTAGGTCCACGTTGTTACGATGGATTAGCAGTGGTCTCATCAAGGATGCAGTAACACGGGACAGGCGGAGGTGGAGGCTATTCACCGAGGCTGATATCAAAAGAATCGAAGGCGAAGCCTATAAGGTCGATCAAAGCAAATCAGCCGAAGTGACGACATCTAATTTTCTTAAATAACATACAGGAGGTGTAAGCGGATTAGACTCAATGGCAACTTAGAAAGGAAGACAAACTAAAACAGGAAGGAGGTGAAAAATGAAAAGAAAGGTACTGGTAAGTGTGATGTTTATTGCCCTGGCAGGTGCTCTAATTGGCGGTGGTATCTACGCCTACTTCAGCGACACTGAGACCAGCACAGGGAATACCTTCACCGCCGGGACATTAAACTTGGTTCCGTCTACTGATGGCACCGGTCCCGGTGGAAAGTACACGGTGACCGCAGGTGGCGATGGGGTGAATGGCAAGGTGGTTTTTACTAAGCTGGCACCCGGGGATTCAGGCTCCATCACCTGGACACTAGACAACAACGGCAATCTGGATGGCACCTTGACCATAGCCTCCAATGTGACCTTTGAGGAGAATGGGTCTAATGAGCCTGAGAGCGCAGTAAGTGGCAACAACGGTGGTGGCGATGGTGACCTAGATGAGTACATGGGGGTCAGGCTAAAGCGGAATGGCACTTATATTCTCGGCGACGCCAGTAATTATGTGCCATTTTCCGGCCTGGAAGCAGTGCTTGATGCCGAGAGCCGGTCCCTGACGGCAAGCGGCACCCTGACCTATGTCCTTGAGTGGGAAATCGCCAACGATGTTAAGGGAGCCGGCACTGATGGAGAATTCGGTACTGGTGATGATACTCAGATTGATGACAATATCATCCAGAGCGACAAGGCTACCCTTGATATTACCTTCACTCTGGACCAGGCTTAACGCATACTTTAGGTGGCAGGGCGTAGTCCCTGCCACCTAAAAGTTGGGTTGCCTAAAACAAAGATGAGGGCTGACGCGCTAATTTTACTTTGAACCAAAGGGGTAATTTGTTATGAAGAAAGCAGCTCAGAATTTTGGCTTAGCCATGGTAATTCTACTGATGACGGCAGCCGCGCTTATTTTTATGGCGCCTCGCTTCGGCTGGAAGGTGGACGCCGTTTTCTCAGGCAGCATGGAGCCTGGGCTTAAGCTGGGAAGCGTGGTGGTAACTCGCCCGGTGGAGGCAGAGGAGATAAAGGCAGGGGATATTATCACCTTTTACTCCCCGCTGAATGAGAAGCTGATGAGTCATAGGGTGGTAGCTGTGGAACATGGCTCGAGTTTTCACTTCCAAACCAAGGGGGATGCCAGTGAGGATGCTGACCCTTTTGTGGTACCAGATGAGAATGTGGTAGGAAGGGTCTGCCTTCACATTCCTTACTTCGGCTATGTCACCCAATTTGTCAAAACTCCCTTGGGCTTTCTGCTGACCATATGCCTACCTGGGCTGGTCGTTATCGTCATGGAGATAAGAAATATCCGATGTGTGCTCACTGAGGAGGCAATGGAGAGGAAATACAGGACAAGGTAAGGAGATGAGGGGGAAACAGTGCTTTATTTTGGTTGCAAGCTTGGCAGTAGTTCTCCTGGCAAGTAGCGTTGGGGTAACCCATAGCTCCTTTGTTGACCCGGAGAGCTCCACTGGCAACGACTTCCAAGCCTGGACTTCTAACCAGTGGGTACAAACCACTAAGGCGGAATTTGAAGCCGGGGTTCTAAATCAGGTTGATACTTCGTCAAGCCCCGGGGATGTTAAACTTGCCATTAGTTCAAATTGGTATAACTCAAGTTGGGCATACAGGAAAAAGATAACTATCAACTATACCAAGGTTGGTGCTAACCTGACGGACTTCCCTGTCTTGGTAAGTCTGGCTTCCGAGGCTGATTTGGCTTCTGATGCCCAGGATGATGGCGATGATATCCTTTTTACATCTTCCAACGGGACCAATAAGCTAAGCCACGAAATAGAAAAATTTAATGGAGGTACCGGGGAATTAGTCGCCTGGGTTAAAGTCCCCACCCTTTCCTCATCAACTGATACCGATATTTATATGTATTATGGCAACTCCCAAGCCAGTAATCAGCAGAACGCCGCGGGTGTTTGGGATAGCAATTATAAAGGGGTTTGGCATCTTCATTCTAACTTTTTGGACTCCACCTCTAACAGTAATACTGGCACGAACAGTGGTTCAACAAATACAACGGGAAAAATTGCAAATGCTCGGAGTTTTGATGGGGTTGATGATTATATCCAGGTGAGCCCTAGCACCAGTATAAACAATCCATTTTCTGCTGGCGGCACCATATCCGCTTGGATCTACCCAACAGGTTGGGGAGAAAATAATTTTGGACGAATCGCATGTAAGTCAACAACTACCGGTTCAGGTAATGGGTGGGCTTTTCACCTTGCCAATGGAGCCCCCGCTACTGCTGCTCTCGGATTTGCCAGGGGATTCAGTACAACATATGGTTATTGGTACACTCCAGCAAACTCTCTTAGCCTCAATACCTGGTGGCACGTTGTAGTTGTTTATAATGATAGTTTAACGACTAACGATCCACTTCTCTATATAAACGGAGTATCACAAACCCTTGCAGAATATTCAACTCCTGCTGGGACTGCACAAACAGATGAGCTTAATAATATGCGCATTGGGAATGTTGCCTTCGATACCATCCGAACCTTCGCCGGCAAAATCGACGAAATCCACATCTCCAAAGTCGTCCGTTCTTCTGGTTGGATTGCAACCTGCTACAACAACCAAAATTCTCCTTCTACTTTTTATTCAGTAGGGGCAGAGCAGGGCTCTTCCAGTTTAGGTACTATTGCCTCTCAAGTTCTCAATACTGGGGTAACTGGAGCCAGATGGGACGCCCTATTCTGGGATGAAACACTTGAGTCAGGTACTAACATTACATTTGAGGTGAGAGCCAGCGATACCTCATTTG
>CAYQQD010000092.1:0-3763 GCA_964419575.1 uncultured Dehalococcoidales bacterium
AATCTCATCAAATAGGGGAGCAGAAATGGGCTGGCAGGAGCTTGAGCACAAATACTTTATGCAGACTGTAGAGCGTTTGCCGCTAACCCTGGTTAAAGGACAGGGGGCACGGGTGTGGGATGAGAATGGGCGGGAATGTCTGGACTTTGTTGGTGGCTGGGCAGTTGATAGTCTGGGACATTGTCATCCGGTGGTGGTTGAAGCGGTGACGGCGCAGGTGCAGACGCTTATTCAAGTGTCAAATCAGTTCTATACTATCCCCCAAGTTCGCCTGGCTGAACTTTTAGTCCAGAATAGCTGTTTAGACAAGGTCTTTTTCTGTAATAGTGGTGCTGAGGCTAACGAGGGGGCAGTCAAGCTCGCCCGGCGTTACGGGAAGCTCTACTTGAATGGAGCTTACGAGATTATTACCACCACCGATTCCTTTCATGGCCGTACTCTAGCCATGGTGGCAGCGACCGGTCAGGCTAAGTTTCAGCAGCCATATCTTCCCTTACCCGTCGGATTTGTCAATGTGGAGTATAACAACGTTGACGCCATAAAGGCAGCCACCAGTAATCAGACCTGTGCTGTGATGTTGGAGCCGGTGCAAGGGGAAGGCGGGGTCAATCTGCCCAGCGATAATTATTTAACTGCGGTGCGGAGATGGTGTGACCAAAAGGGTATTCTACTTATTTTGGATGAGATTCAGACCGGCGTGGGGCGGATAGGGACACTTTTTGCCTACGAGCAGTATGGCATTGAACCTGATATAATGACATTGGCTAAAGGTCTAGCTAGTGGCATACCTATCGGGGCTGTCTTGGCTAAGGAAAAAGCCGACGTATTTGCTCCCGGGGAGCACGGCTCTACCTACGGTGGTAATCCTGTAGCCTGTGTCGCTGGTTATGCTACCCTGAAGTTTATTATTGATAATGATGTTGCTGGCAATGCTAGGAGGGTGGGACAGTATTTCGCTTCTGGATTGGAAAAGTTGAAGCGAAAGTTCCAGTTTATCACTGACGTGCGGGGGCGTGGGCTATTATTAGCCGTGGAGTTTAGTAGCGATATTGCCCACTCAGTAGTAATGGCTTGCCTTGATAGAGGTTTATTGGTTAACCGGCTGAAGCCCAATGCCTTGCGTTTTATGCCACCCCTTATTATCGGTAACGGGGAGGTTGATGAAGCACTAGGTATTTTGGATAAAGCATTATCTACTATTGACTAGATGGGGTGCGGCACATGAGTGTTAGCGAAATGGCAAACCTGACAAAAAGTGAATACGAAAAATATATCACCATAGAAGGAATGAAGATTCGCTACTTGGTGAAGGGTGCTGGCTCTCCGGTTCTACTGCTCCATGGTTATGCCCACTTTCTTGAGACCTGGGATTTTAACCTCCGTCCCTTGAGCCAACACTACCAAGTATATGCTATGGATTTGCCCGGGCACGGGTTATCTGATAAGCCTGACGTTGCTTACAATATCTTCTTTTTCACCAAGTTTGTTATCGACTTTATGCAAGCCTTAGGTATTGAGCACGCCGGTTTAATCGGGCACTCTATGGGGGGACAAATATCCTTAAATGTAGCTGTCAATTTTCCCGGGAAGGTTGATAGTCTTGTCCTAGAAACCGCCGCCGGTTTGTCCCATGATGTATCCTTGCTGCACAAGATATGCAGTCTGCCAGTTTTGGGCAGTGCTGATACCAGGGAGTCACCGATAAAGACTGTCTTAGGTCAGAGAATGAAGCGGGAGTTCTATCATCCAGACTTTGCTGCCAGGGAAATAGTTGACCTGGGTTATCGGTTTATGGAGCAAATGCCGGAAACGAGGCGAGTGCTGTTAAGCATTCTCCACCATTCGGTAACCGCCGATGGGCTAAGGCCTGAGGTAGTTATGGTTGACAGGCTTCATTTGGTTAAATCGCCTGCCTTGCTTATCCATGGCGCCCAGGATGAAATTCACCCCGTTGAGCTGTCTCAAAATGCGTGCCGTCTTATTCCCAATGCCAGGTTAAAGGTAATTGGCGAGTGTGGGCACTGCCCCCATATAGAAAAAGCTGCCGAATTCAACGAGGCGGTAATATCATTTCTGAAGGCTAATCAGCCTGGCTCTTTATCAGTTTAAGGGAGGTTTGGTATGTCGGACAAAGTAGTACTGGCTTATAGCGGTGGGTTAGATACATCGGTAGCCATCCGGTGGATAAAAGAGAAGTATAACCTGGATGTTATTGCCCTGACTGTTGATGTCGGCAATGAGCGTGATTTCTCGGCTATTCACCAGAAGGCACTTGATGTCGGTGCTATCAAGGCGTTAGTGGTTGATGCTAAGGATTCATTTGTTAACGAGTATGTTTTTCCCGCCTTGCAGGCGGATGCCATTTACGAGGGAGAATATCCCTTGGCTACCGCCTTAGCTCGGCCGTTGATGGCTAAGCTGCTGGTGGATACAGCTCGGAAAGAGGGGGCTTCAGCGGTAGCTCACGGTTGTACCGGTAAGGGCAATGACCAGGTTAGGTTTGATGTGAGCATCAATGCCCTGGCACCAGACCTTAAAATTATTGCTCCGGCTAGGGAGTGGGGTATGACCCGGGAACAGACCATTAACTATGCCCAGCGTCATGGTATTCCAGTGCCGGTTACTGCTGCCAGCCCCTATTCCATTGATGAGAACCTGTGGGGTAGGAGTGTTGAGTGCGGGGTTCTTGAAGACCCCTGGGTTGAGCCGCCAGAGGAGGTGTTCACCTGGACGAGGTCGGCGGGGGAGACCCCAGATAAGCCAGATTATGTGGAGGTTGGCTTTGAAAAGGGCATCCCGGTTACCATTGATGGACAGCAACTGGACGGCGTTAGCCTAATCCGGCAGCTAAATGAGCTAGCTGGTAAGCATGGGGTGGGCAGGATTGACCATTTGGAGAACCGGCTGGTAGGGATAAAGTCACGGGAGGTCTATGAAGCCCCGGCAGCTAAGTTATTGCTTCAGGCGCATCAGGCATTAGAGGCGATGACCCTATCAAAGTCCCAATTGCGTTTTAAGCAAAGGGTAGCCCAGGAGTATGCTGACCTCATCTATAATGGTCTGTGGTTCACCGCACTGCGTCAAGACTTGGACGCATTTGTTGGCAGCTCACAGCGCTTTGCTACTGGCACAGTGCGATTGAAACTATTCAAGGGAAGCTCAAGGGTAGTCGGGCGGAAATCACCATTTTCACTATATAGCTATGGTCTAGCCACCTATGACAAGGCTGATGTTTTTGACCAGAGCGCTTCCCCCGGCTTTATCCACATCTGGGGGTTACCAGCTAGGACTCAAGCGCAGATACAGCCAGTAGATGAGGCTGAAGATTAGTTAATAATTTATACCCATATATTAGGGAAGGAGATATGTAATGCAGTTAGGGCAGGGTTATTATAAGTTGCTAGACCCGAGGTACAAGTATTCCAAGTGTTATTGCACCGATGAGGAAATAGAGATAGCTTGTAACGTCGCCGAGTTTGTCGATAAGAAGTTAATGCCGGAGAGGCATAATTTTGAGGGCGGGTGGCATCGGGATGAGAAATTGGCGTTAGAGACGAGGAATAAGTATTATGCCGAATGTGTCAAGATGGGCTTAACCAAGACCAGCATGCCCAAGAAATTTGGCGGGCTGGAATTATCCCCCGTTCTCAGAAATATGGTTTACTTGGAGCTTTCTCGGGCTGATGTTGGGCTGGCTATGGAGGTCATGCATATCCACTGGCCGGTTTCATTTATGATAGCTGCTAAGAGGGACGATTTATTA
>CAYQQD010000093.1:0-3662 GCA_964419575.1 uncultured Dehalococcoidales bacterium
GTCAAAGGCTACGTTCGCTTCATTAGCAACCCCGATACTACCACTGCCGTTAACGCTAATAATTAAATCGCCCCGCACCACCCCAACCAGCTGCGGAGCAACCTCTTGTTCAACACCTTGACCCCTAAATGGCAGACAAGCCACAGCGCCAGCTAAAGCCAGACATAAAAGTAAAACGACTACAATTTCCCAGCGTTTCACTTAATCAACTCCCTTCCTTTCCTGGCTACTTTTAGCGACCTTGTAATCCTCCAGTAGCTTCTCAATGTAGGACAGCCGTTCACTCATCACACTTAACATCTGCTCAACAGCATCAGCTTTGACTAATACCAATCCCTGGTGACGGAAGAATTTGAAAACCAGAAAGGTATCTCCAGTATTTATGCCTAGCTCCTTGCGGGCACTAGCCGGTATAACCACCTGCCCTTTGAGACCAACCGTCGCTGAACCGAAGCACTTAAATTCGCGCTCGATACCCTTACTATCCATGACTCACTTCACTCCTTATGTAATAAATATCTAATTTGTATGAATTGTATTACTTATATGAAAAATTGTCAAGCTCTAAACGCGGAAGTTTACCAGCTGATAATCGGAGAGGGTTCCCTTACTCCCCTAATTTTTTGGCTTTATTGTAGGCAGCTTCAACTGCCTGCTTTACTAGCTCGGTGAACTTCCCCTTTTCCAGTTGCAACAGAGCCTCAGCGGTGGTGCCACCGGGGGAGGTGACCATTCTCCGCAACTCCGAAGGCTGTTTACCCGACTTCTGGAGAAAGTGCCCCGAACCCAATAATGTCTCTAGTACCAGCTCCTCCGCCATATCACGGGGCAGACCAATATACCTGGCAGCATCAACCAGGGCTTCGACGAAAAGGAAAACATAAGCCGGACCGCTACCGCTCACTGCTGTCGCCATATCAAGATACTTCTCGTCATCAACATAAATCTCCTTGCCCATAGCGCCAAGAATAGAGCCTGCCCATCCCTTTTGCGGTTCAGTTACCTCAGCGGTAGCTGTCCACACCGTTATCCCCTCCCCAATCTGGGCTGGTGTATTAGGCATTGCCCGAACTACACAATTGTGGTTGAGCCCGAGACACAAAGTATTAATTCTGGCTCCGGCAACTATAGATAATACCAGTTGAGCCGGCTTAAGCTGACCATTAAGCTCAGCCATTACCTCAGCTAGATTCTGAGGCTTAATCGCCAGAATCACTACATCGCCTCTTTTTACCGCCTGACGATTATCACCCATCACCGCCACCCCGTATTTTTTCTTAAGATGCTGACGCCGAGGCTGACTAATATCGCTAACCGAGACAGCCTGTGGCTGGCTTAACCCCTTAGCCAGAATGGCTGACAGCATCGCCTCCCCCATATTCCCACCACCAATAAATGCTATCTTCATACTGAGTGAACCCCATCCCCTTTATCCCCTTCCCCTTGATAAGGGGAAGGGGAAATGCTTATATATAAGAGAGACTCCACCTCTCTTTTACTCTCCTAAATATTTAGCGCACCACCAGATTTACCAGTCTCCCCGGGACATATATTGTCTTGAGTAACTTTTTGCCCTCGGTATGAGCTTTCACCCGCTGGCTTTCCAGTGCCAGCTTTCTGGCTTCAGCCTCGGTGATAGATACCGGGACAGCCAATCGGGCACGTAGCTTGCCGTTGACCTGAATGACCAAGGTTATCTCCTCATCCCTGGCTAGCTCCTCATCCCACTGCGGCCAGCCCTGATTATGAATGCTATAGTCGTGCCCTGTCCTGTGCCACAGCTCCTCAGCTAGATGAGGCGCAGTTGGCGCCAGAAGCAGGAGTAGAATATCTATAGACTCTTCCCAAGCTAGCGATTTGACTGCTCCCATTTCCTTAACCTTAGCTAAGTAGTTGGTGAACTCCATAAGCGCCGCTATCATAGTATTAAATCGCAGCTTCTCTAGGTCATTAGTTACTTTCCTGATAGTCTGGTGAGTAATACGCAGTAAATCTCTATGAGCCTTTTCTTCTGCTTTGGATTTCATCTTATACCGCTCCAGCACCAGGTTCCACACCCGGTTAAGCCAGCGGCTTATGCCACTAATGCCACTATCGTCCCACTCCCCCCCCTGCTCCCAGGGAGCGACAAACATAAGGTAGGCACGGACTACATCAGCCCCTAACTCGGAAACATACTCGTCGGGGGTAATCACATTGCCCCGCGACTTGCTCATCTTCTGACGCTGAACAATAATAACCCCCTGATTAAACAGGCGGCTGAACGGCTCACCAAAGTCAACCAGCCCCGTATCCCGAAGCGCCTTAATAAAGAAACGGGCATAGAATAGATGCATGACCGCATGCTCGGCACCACCGGTATAGAGGTCTACCGGCAGCCAGTACTTTACCTTGCTGGGGTCAAAGGCGCCTAACTCATAACGGGGGCTGGCGTAACGCAGAAAATACCACGAGGAACACATAAAGGTATCCATAGTATCAGTTTCCCGCTTAGCCGGGGATGAGCACCGGGGGCAGGTGGTATTGACAAACTCCTCACAGTACTTCAGCGGGGATTCACCGGTAGGCTTAAACTCAGCATTCTCAGGTAGTAACACCGGTAGGTCTTGTTCAGGGACAGGGACAAGACCACAGTTAGGGCAATAGATTATCGGTATTGGTGCCCCCCAGTAGCGCTGACGGGAAATAAGCCAGTCGCGAAGCCGATAGCTTACCGCCCGCTTCCCCCAGCCTTTCTGCTCTAAGAAATCAGCGACCGCCTCTATACCCCGCTGGCTGGGGAGCCCATTAAACTGCCCCGAGTTCACCATAGTGCCTGGTTCGGTATATGCCGCCTCCAATTCCTCCCCCCGCCACCCCGGCGGAGCTATTACCACCTTTATCGGCAAGTCATACTTTTTAGCAAAGGCAAAATCGCGCTCATCGTGAGCCGGCACCCCCATTACTGCCCCGGTGCCATAGCCCATTAACACATAGTCGGCAATCCAGATAGGCACCGATTCACCATTAAGCCTATTTATGGCATATGCCCCGATAAACACCCCGTCCTTTTCCCGCTCGGTTGACTGCCGCTCAATCTCGCTTAGCCGTCGCGACCGGGCAATGTAGTCCTCGACCTCAGCCTTTTTCTGGGGCGAGGTCAGCTTAACTACCAGTGGGTGTTCCGGAGCCAGGACCATAAAGGTAACCCCAAAGACAGTATCGGGGCGGGTGGTAAATACCCGAATCTCCTTTTCTTTTACCCCAGGGTGGTCAAGGGCAAAGGAAATCTCAGTGCCCACACTCTTACCCACCCAGTTCCTCTGCATTGTCTTTATCCGCTCTGGCCAGTCAATGCCATCATGCTGGATAAGCTCATCGGCATATTTGGTGATACGGAAGAACCACTGCTCCAGGTCTCGCCTGATAACTGCTGTCCCGCAGCGCTCACAGAAGCCTCCAGCCAAAACCTGCTCATTAGCCAGCACTGTCTGACAGTGAGGGCACCAGTTGACCGGGGCTTTGCCCCGATAAGCTAGACCAGCCTGATACAGCTTCAAAAAGAACCACTGCGTCCACTTATAATACTCAGGCTGGCAGGTAATTACTTCACGGTTCCAATCATAGATAGCACCAATGCTTTTGAGCTGACGACGCATATTGTCTATGTTTTGCATCGTCCA
>CAYQQD010000094.1:0-3656 GCA_964419575.1 uncultured Dehalococcoidales bacterium
TATTATCGCTCACATTGATGCTGGTAAGACCACCATCACTGAGAGGATACTATACTACACTGGTCGTACCTATAAGATTGGTGAGGTGGACGAAGGCACCGCCGTGATGGATTGGATGGTACAGGAGCGAGAACGTGGCATTACCATCACGGCTGCGGCTACTACTTGCTATTGGCAGGACCACCGCATCAATATTATTGATACCCCAGGGCATGTAGATTTTACTGCTGAAGTAGAGCGCAGCCTTAGAGTATTGGATGGGGGAGTCGTGGTTTTCGATGCCGTGGCTGGGGTTGAGGCTCAATCAGAGACGGTATGGCGTCAGGCTGATAGGTATAACGTGTCTAGAATTTGCTTCATCAATAAGATGGACCGAATTGGTGCCGATTTCAACCACAGTTTGTCTATGATTGAAGAGCGGCTGCAAGCCAAGCCCCTGCCGATACAGTTACCTTTAGGCAGTGAGACTTCCTATGAAGGCGTTATTGACCTAATAGAAAACAGGGCGTGGCGCTTTGAAGCAAATCCTGATGCCAAGCCATTGGAGACGGCTATCCCTGAATCAGAGCTGGCAAAGTGTAACCAGTTTCGCCAGCTGCTAATTGAAAAATTGGCTGAAAGTGATGACCTGATTATGGCAGCGTATCTTGATGGTAAGAGCATTGCTCCTAGCGAGCTAAGAGCAGCCTTGAGAAGGGTGACCTTAGCCAACAAAGGGGTGCCTGTCCTCTGTGGCAGTGCGTTAAGAAATAAAGGTATTCAACCGTTACTTGATGCTGTTGTGAGCTATCTTCCATCTCCTTTAGATATGCCGCCAATAAGAGCTATTGATGCCAGGCTAAAGACTGAAGTCACCCGCCCAGCCCAAGATGATGCCCCCTTTTCGGCGCTAGCCTTTAAGGTAGTGTCTGACCCCTTTGTGGGTAGGCTGGTCTATTTAAGGGTGTATTCGGGCAAAGTGAAGGCCGGGGCTCAGATATTTAACGCCACCCAAGGCAGAAAGGAGCGCATTGGGCGGCTATTATTGATGCATGCCAACCGCCGTGAGGAGGTAAGCGAGGCCGATACCGGGGCTATTGTTGCTACCTTAGGCCTTAAGAATACCTTTACCGGTGACACCCTGTGTGATTCCTCACGACTTATCCTGCTTGAGTCTATTCGCTTCCCCGCACCGGTGCTCTCAGTGGCTATCGAGCCCAAAACCAAGGCTGACCAAGATAGAATTGGGGAAGCCCTGACCAAGTTGGTTGAAGAGGACCCTACCTTTAAGGTGGATTACAATCAAGATACAGGGCAGACTGTCATTTCAGGTATGGGTGAGCTTCACCTAGAGGTCATAGTGAGCCGACTATTTACTGAATTTAAGGTAGGGGCGAAGGTAGGTAAACCGCAGGTTGCCTATAAGGAAACAATAACCATACCGGTGCGGGTTGAAGGCAGATTCGTTCGACAAACCGGAGGGCGTGGCCAGTATGGTCACGTCTGTCTTGAGCTTGAGCCGGCAGAGCGTGGCAGAGGCTTTCAATTTGCCAGCCGGGTTAAAAATGGGGCTATACCCAGGCAATATATCCCAGCAGTGGAAATTGGGATTAAAGAGGCGATGGAGACCGGGGTGCTGGCTGGCTACCCTATTGTTGATATTAAAGCCACCGTCTATGACGGTAGTTATCATGAGGTTGACTCTTCAGATGTAGCCTTCAGGATGGCTGGGTCAATGGCGCTAAAGAGTGGTGTGACTAAAGCCAAACCTATCCTTCTGGAGCCAGTTATGAAGTTGGATGTGGTTACCCCGGAGCAGTCCGTTGGCGATATAATAGCTGGCCTCAATTCAAGGAGGGGACGTATTGAGGCTATCGAAACGCAAGGCGAAATGCGTGTCATTCATTCATTCGTCCCCTTAGCTGAGACCTTTGGCTATGCCACCAGCCTCAGGTCACTAACTCAGGGCAGAGCTACCCATTCTCTGGAGTTTTATCGCTACGAGGAAGTACCACCTGAATTGGCGGATGAAATTAAGGCTGTGGGTAGAAGGTGAACGTTTATGCCTAAACAGAAGATTCGTATTAAGCTAAAGGGCTATGACCACAAGATACTTGACCAATCAGCTTTACAGATTGTTGAGGCGGTGGAGCGGACTGGGGCGGTTGTTGTTGGACCAATACCTCTGCCGACCCGCATCCAAAAGTTTAGCGTTATCCGCTCCCCGTTTATTGATAAGGATTCTCAGGAGCAGTTTGAAATTCGAACCCATAAGCGCCTTATCGATATCATAGAGACGACTTCTAAAACAATAGACGCCTTGGCTAGCTTGAGCCTGCCTTCAGGCGTCAGTATCGATATTAGGTTGTAACCGTCTAGGGTGGCTAAGAATATGAGTCAAGGGATTATTGGCCGAAAGTTAGGTATGACCCAGATATGCCGGGAGGACGGCACAGCTGAGGCGGTAACTGCTATCGAGGCTGGGCCGTGCATTGTAACCCAGGTTAAAACGGCAACTAAGGAGGGATATAATGCTGTTCAGCTTGGATTCGGTCAGGCAAAACGGCTCAACTCTCCTCAGCGGGGACACCTCAAGGGGCGGGGTTCGTTTAAGTACCTTCGAGAATTCAGAACCGATGATGTTAATAATGTTAAGCTAGGGGATGTAGTCGATGTTAGCCTGTTTAAGGCGGGTGACCTGGTGGATATTACCGGGGTATCAAAGGGTAAGGGCTTTGCCGGTGTAGTAAAGCGCCATCATTTTGCCGGTGGCCCCAAAACACACGGGCAGTCTGACCGACACCGTGCCCCGGGCTCTATAGGAGCTACTACCTCCCCGGGTAGGGTACTTAAAGGGATGCGCATGGCGGGGCATATGGGGGATAGGCAGGTGACGTTGCGTCATTTAGAGGTGTTTGAAGCTGACCCTGCCCGTAACCTGTTGGTGGTTAAGGGGGCAGTGCCCGGGGCTAACAATGGCTTATTACTAATACAGAAATCAGGTGGGAGGGAGTAAGGGAGTGCAAGTTCCAGTTTATAGCCTTAACGGAGAGGTGATTAAGCATATTGAGGTAAGTGACCGAGTTTTTGCCGTGCCGTTTAATCAGGCAGTGGTGCACCAGGCAATGGTGAGGCAACAAGCCAATGCCCGTCAAGGAACGGCTAGTACCAAAACTCGGAGCGAAGTTTCTGGTAGCGGTCGGAAATTATATCGGCAAAAACACACCGGTTTAGCTCGAGCTGGCAGTCGTCGGTCACCGCTACGCCGAGGGGGAGGTATTGCCTTTGGGCCTAAGCCCAGGAGCTATAGGCAGGCAATGTCTAAAAAGATGCGTCAATTAGCTCTAAGGTGTGTGCTATCGGCAAAGGCAAGAGACGGGGAGTTAATGGTTGTGGAGCAGCTGAAATTTGATGAGCCTAAAACTAAGGACATGGTGCGGATACTGGCAGCACTGGGGGTGGATTCCTCAGCACTTATTGTTACTAGGGAACCAGAGGCTAAGGTGGTTAAATCAGCCCGTAACCTCCCCGGGATTAGGACATTACCAGCTAGTCTGCTTAATGTGGTTGACATCCTTTCCTATAAAGCGCTATTAATGACTGAAGCTGCTGTGCGCCGGGCAGAGGAGTTATGGGGAGAGAAACTGTCTCAAGGAGAGAGCAATGCATCCCTATGA
>CAYQQD010000095.1:0-3572 GCA_964419575.1 uncultured Dehalococcoidales bacterium
GGATTAAAACCTTAATATTGTCAAATGGCATGTTAAATAGCCAATGGGCTTCAATGACCTCAAAGCCTTTATTCATCAGGGTGGCTGAGTCAATGGTGACCCTTCTTCCCATCTGCCACGAGGGATGTTTTAGCGCCTGCTCAACGGTCACCTCATTTAGCTCAGCAGGGGAATAATGGAGGAAAGGACCGCCTGAGGCAGTCAGAATAAGCTTGGCTGCTGGCTGCATTTCACCTTTGAGGCACTGCCATATAGCACTATGCTCGCTGTCAATAGGCAAAATCAGGGCTCCGTTTAGCTTCGCTTCATTGGTGATAATCTCGCCCGCCATAACTAATGACTCCTTGTTGGCTAGGGCAACATTTTTACTGGCTTTTACCGCAGCCAGTGCTGGGCTCAGCCCTGAACTTCCTGAGGTAGCGATAACAGCGACATCCACCTGAGGATGCCGGGCAATGTCTTCTGGTGGTAGGAATTTATAGTTAGCATTAACCAAGCGGGCTAGTGCCTTCCTGTCGTGACAATAAACAAACCTTGGTTTAAACTCCTTGATTTGCTTTGCCAGTAAATTAACGTTCTTTCCGCCAACTAGCCCAACTATATGAAGCCTGTGGGGTAAGGCACGGACTACCTCGAGTGTTTGCTGACCTATGGAGCCGGTTGAACCCAAAACCGCCAATCGCTTGGTTATATTGCCCATATCACATAATAGTATACCACTATACCGGCAAAGATAATGCTGTCCAGTCGGTCAAGGATACCCCCGTGTCCTGGCATTAGCCTGCCTGAGTCTTTTACCCCCATATTGCGTTTAAGCAGGGATTCTACTAGGTCGCCAATCTGACCAAAGATACTGACCAGTATGCTCAAGACTATTGCCTGCCAGTAGACGAGGGGCAAGTGGAAGGGTGTGGGGGTAAAAAACAATATGCTCACTATGATAGCCCCGACTATTCCGCCCACGCTTCCTTCCCAGGTCTTACCCGGGCTGATATTTGGGGCTAGCTTATGCCTGCCAAATCTCCTGCCGATGAAGAAGGCAGTAGTATCCGAAGCCCAGGTAGCAAATAGAGCAAAGAATACCCAATTTCTACCACCATCCAGTCCTCTTAGTGCCACCAGATAGCTTAACAGCCAGCCTACATAGAGGACTCCAGCTATCGTCCATGCCCAGGTGGTAAAAGCACCCTCTTTTTGTCGTCGGGAAAGGAGTCCAATTAAAGGTAGCACCACGGCTGAGGCTAGCAGCAATGGCATGAGTAAACCGGAACCGAAGCGGGTTTCAAAGAGCGACAGTAACTCTGAATTGCGGCTAAGGGTGAAGAAGGCAGTCCAAATTAGCCCGAAGACAGTCAATGGCGGTGCTTTTGAGGTAGCCACCATCCGGTAGAATTCAAGAGCAGCCAGGATGCCAAAGGCGACTATTAATGCGGTAAGTCCCGGCTCCCCACCAAACCAGACGACAATAACCAGAAGCGGGACAAACCAGAGGGCAGTTATGATTCTTTCCTTGAGCATAGGCTTATCTATCAACTTACTCCGTAATTAAGATGGCTTTAGGGAGGTAATCCCTCTATAGTGATTATCTCTCCTTATCAAGAAGCCGGAGCCCAAAGAGGCTTATTAGAGAAATCAAAGGCATTTCTGCAGAGCTAGAGTTACTAAACAACCTCAGTTATACTCCACCGAAGCGCCGTTGCCTCTGGCTGTAAGATAAGAGTGCTTTCTTAATCTCTTTTTCATCAAAGTCTGGCCATAGAACATCGGTGAAGTAGTATTCACTATAGGTTGCTTGCCATATTAGGAAATTGCTTATCCGTAGTTCACCACCGGTGCGAATGATTAAGTCAACATCAGGTAAACCGGCGGTATAAAGGTAATTATTAAATAATTTTTCGTCTATACTTTGAGGTGGCACACATTCAGCGATAATGGAGCGTACTGCGTCAAGGATCTCAGTGCGTCCCCCATAGTTGATGGCGAGGCTAAGTGTCATCCCGGTATTGTTTTTGGTCAACTCAATAGCTCTATTTATTGCTTGCTCAAGACCTTGGGGGAGCCCTTCAAGTCGACCGAGGTGGCGAATCTTGACCCCCTGTTTATGAAGCTCTTGGGCTTCTTTGTCCACTGCCTCTTCTAGGAGACAGAGCAAACCCGCCACCTCATCTTGGGGGCGATTCCAGTTTTCCGTGGAGAAACCGTAGAGGGTTACATACTTTATCGGGTATTGGTTGAGGCATCTAATTGTCGAGCGTACACTTTTTAGTCCTGCCAGGTGCCCTTCAAACCTAGGTAATCCATGCCGTTCTGCCCATCTACCATTACCATCCACAATAATAGCTACATGGTTGGGCAAGCGAAGCTTTTTCCCTTCAGTTAACAAAGTAGCCTTAGTGTTGCCGCTCAATATTAAACTTACCCCTTAACTTCAGCTATACTTCCGTGAGTTTTTCTTCCTTATCTCGTCCCGCCTGCTCAGCATTGGCAATGAAGCTATCAGTAAGCTTTTGTAGTTGGTCTAGGGCGCGCTTAAGCTCGTCCTGGGATATATCCTTATCTTTCTCCAACCCTTTTAGTTCATCCATGGCTTCACGCCGTAGATTGCGTATTACTACTTTTTCTTTTTCCACCCTGCCCCGGGCGACCTTAATTAGCTCCTGTCTCCGCTCTTCGCTCAGTGGTGGGATATTTATTCGAATTGCACTCCCGTCACTAGTCGGATTTAGCCCGAGGTCAGAGGTTAAGATGGCTTTCTCAATACTGCGTAGGCTGCTTTTGTCCCAAGGTTGGATGACGAGCAGCCTTGCCCCAGGCGCCGAAATACTAGCCAGTTGATTAAGTGGAGTAGACACGTCAGCATATTCTACCTTAATGTGCTCTATTAGGGCAGGGTTGGCATGCCCGGTGCGAATGGTGGCTAATTCTCTCTTCAAGACCTCGATAGAGGTTCGCATCTTTTGTTCGATGTTCCACAAAATGCGGCTAACCATCTTCCGTCCCGCTGGATACCATGGTACCAATGGGTTCACCCAGTATAGCACGCTCAATACTGCGGGGAGCCAGGAGGTCAAAGACGATTATCGGTAGCTTGTTTTCCAAGCAGAGGGAAAGAGCAGTAGCATCCATTACCTCTAAGCGCATATTTAGGGCTTCAATGTGGGTAAGTTTGTCAAACTTCTTAGCGGTGCGATTTTTGCTAGGGTCAGCACTATAGATGCCATCAACATTATTCTTGGTCATAAGTAGGACTTCTGCCTCAATCTCTATAGCTCGTAGGGCAGAAGCAGTGTCCGTGGTCATATACGGATTGCCAGTGCCGCCAGCGAAAATGACCACCCTGCCTTTCTCTAGGTGGCGGATAGCTCGGCGTCTAATGTATGGCTCGGCTACCTGTTGAATATTTATCGCCGACTGGACTCTGGTTGGTATTCCTTCTCTCTCTAGTGCATCCTGGAGAGCCAGGGCATTTATCACTGTGGCTAGCATGCCAGCATAGTCAGCGGTGACTCTATCCATTCCCTCCTGCTCTGCCTTAGCCCCCCGCCAGATGTTACCACCACCGACAACAACCC
>CAYQQD010000096.1:0-3507 GCA_964419575.1 uncultured Dehalococcoidales bacterium
TAGTAGTCGTTAAGCACATTGACGCTGATGTGGCACAAAAGCAGCCCAACAAAAGCCAGTACAGCGTGGCCAGGGTGAAAGGCACCGTCGTACCAAGCCATACAGGTGCCCAGAAAGGCCAGCACCACTGAAAGGAGCAGAAATTGCGGTCTAGTCTCGAGGAACCATACTTTCAGCTTCACAGGTCATCTGAGTATAGCAAACGGGCTCAGGCTGTGTCTATAACGGTCTGTGGTTCGTCCCGCGCATTTAGATACTACTCTTTAAGGTCGCCTGAGGCAGCACTCCTTTTCCCAAAAGTAAATACCAAATCCCAAGCACGAAATCCTAAACAAACTCAAAACCCAAAATGCCAATGACCAAAACATAAGAGCCTAGAAATGTAGGGGCAGACCTTCAGAGCCTGTCTCAAAATTCGGCTTGAAGTGGTAAAATGAGGCCACTAAATTATCGAGGTGAAACGATGCCACTGCGCCCATTGAATCGGGAACAGACCTGGTTATTGCCGCCGACTTTGGACGAACTGATTCCGGATGACCACCCGGCTCGCTTTGTGGCCGCGTTTGTGGATAATCTTGACCGTGATATTTGGGTGGAGATGGGAACTGGGTTAGATGGAGAGGCGCTAGGAGCCCCAGCCTATCACCCCCGGGGCCTGCTGGGTGTGTGGCTCTATGGATTCATGACCGGGACACGGTCTTCGCGCAAATTGGAAGCTGCCTGTCGAGACCAAGTACCGTATTTATGGCTTACGGGATGGCAGCACCCAGACCATAACACCCTGTGGCGATTTTATCGAGAGCATCGTGTCTTTATGCGGCGCTTGTTCAAGCACACGGTTCGAACCGCAGTTAACATAGGATTGGTGGACTTGGCCCTGCAAGCAATAGATGGAACCAAGGTTGCAGCGAATGCGTCTAAGTATCGGACATATGATGCGGTGCAACTACAACGACTACTGGAGAGGACGGAGGCAGCGATTAAAGACCTTGAGGTTCAAAATGAGACTGGTGACGATCCCCCACCTCCACACCTGCCTCAGGAATTAGCCCAGGCGCAGCGTCTACGGGCAGAAGTTAAAGCAGCTATGGAGCGACTGGCGACAGAAGAGGGGAGAGAACGGATCAATCTCACGGATGGTGACGCTCAACTAATGAAAGGAAGGCAGGGGATAGTCGTGGGTTATAACATGCAGGCGGTAGTCTCGCCTGTTAAAGTTGAAGGGGGCGAGGGTTCGAGTCTGCTTATCACTGGGATAGATGTGGTAAAGGATGAGAATGATGTCAGTCAGTTGGTGCCGATGCTAGAGCAGGCAGAAGACATGACCGAGAAGCGAGCAAGACTTTCTGTGGCCGATGCTGGTTACCATTCGGGGGCGAACTTAGAAGCCTGCGAGCAGCGAGAGCAGAAGATAGTGATGCCTGAAACTCAGGGGTGGGCGCTACAAAGCCCCTACCACAAGGATCGCTTCACTTATGAGGCTACTAGCGATATTTATTTTTGTCCCCAGGGCCAAACTCTCCGCTTCACCATAGTAAAGCGCAAAAGTGACACCATGATGCGGCTGTATCGTGCTTCTGGGAAGGTGTGCCGTGCATGTCCGGCTTTTGGTATTTGTACTAGGGATGGGCGGAGTGGGCGGGCGCTAGAGATTGGGCCCCATGAGGCCGCGTTACGTCGTCATCGGGAATTGATGGTTACCCAGGAGGCTCTAGCGGCATACCGTCAGCGCAAGGAATTGTCCGAGCCGGTCTTTGGTATACTCAAGGAGCAGATGGGATTGAGGCGTTTTCTGACACGTGGCTTAAATAATGTAATAGCAGAGGCCACTATGATAGCCACGGCATTCAACCTACGTACCCTATGTAAGGCATGGCACAGAAATGTCAAAGAAAAATGGTATAGGTTAAATGAGGCACTAAGTATGCTCGGAATGCAAGCCTCAGCATCTTGCCTATGTCAGCTAGTGCCGATCTCGACATCATGGCGTCCATCAGCAATTGCCACAGAATGTTGCAACGCCCACATCCCACTGATGCTTACTGCCACTCAAGGCACTCTGGCAACGCTGCTTTGCTAAACTTAATGAGACAGGCTCTGAAGGTCTGTCCACCTTGGACGGTCTAAAGTCCTGTCCCTACATTTACTCTTGTGCCACAGCAGTAATAGCAGCCAACATGGTGCTGTGCCAAGACATGGTATCCACTCCAGGGGCCCAGTTCGACGGCCACTTTATCCAGCATTATGGGAATGACAAACCTTATTTTATCATCAATGTCTGGCATCTGCGCTTTCAGATAAGAAAAGGGTGTTTGGTAGTTAATAGAGGAATGTCCCCTCACATTATCGTAATAATAGATATAACCCATGGACTCATTTAATAGATCGGTTTCACTTTTTATCTCTAGAGCTCTGGGAATATAGAATTCGTCATCATCGGTCCGATGGGAACGCTCCAGATGAGCATTTTCTTCACAATGTCCTTTATGATTTTGAATTAGCCGGCAGCCAAAACCACTGATGAGTTTCCGCAACTCTCTTACTTTCAGCCATGATTTGCCGCCAAATTCCTCTCCATTATCCACCGTGAATACAATGGTCGACTTAACCCCGTGTGAGCGTAGCCAGGAAATAACCCAGAGATACCAGCATAGACCATTAGTCCACGATTTCTCCCGTGAATAGCCGATCAGCTTAAACCGGGAACATACATCCAGAGCACTCCACTGATAGTTCGGTATATTGTAGCGGTCTAAATGAATAATTTGTTCGTGGGTTAATGCCTTATGGTCTCTGATGTACTTTAAATCCACCTGCACGATTTCAAAGGGCTTAGCTGAATACCAGTCAACAAACTCCCGCTTCTCCTTCCTGACACGATGTTGGGGCAGATATACAATCCTGCTTTTGTTTCTCCTGACAATATGCCTGATTGTTCCCGGAGGAACCGATAGGCCTTCATGCTGCTTGAGATAGCGCGATAGCCTCTCCGGCCCATACCTGGTCTTACATTTAACCTCAATGACCTTATCTTCAACGTGTGTAGATGTCCTGCGAGGCTGATTACATGGTGCTCTGGAGCGGTCTTTCAGGTTACCATCCTCCTCTTTCCTGAGGATATCGTAAACAACTGTCCGGTTTATCCCGAAAACCAATGCTGTTTGGGAGATATTATGGCCGTTGCTCTTTAAATACTCTAGTACGGCTCTTCTGGCTGTCTCAGGGTTGATCCTCCTCAGTTGCTTATAATCAATCTTGCCTGTCGGCGGTTGGATACGGTGTCCAGCTTTCATACTTTTGCCACTCCAAGACGTTAATATCCAGTTCCAAAAGCTCTAGTATAACCTTAATGTATTCAGAATACCCATAGCTCAAAAACTGTATAGTATGTCTTGGACACCGCACAATAGTGACTTGCCGTCTCAATAGCGAATATGACACCGCGGCAACCACTACTCACCATCTCTACTTTGACCCTTTCTAAGGCTTCCAAAAAGCCTAGCTTGG
>CAYQQD010000097.1:0-3471 GCA_964419575.1 uncultured Dehalococcoidales bacterium
GGAGGTTAATAGATCTTTCCGGGAGGTTAATAGATCTTCCGTAATTAACAGGAAGACTAAGGAAACGGATATCAGCCTGGAACTTAATATTGATAGCAATGGTAAATACGAGATAAATACCGGGATTAAAATGTTTGACCACCTATTGGCTCAGCTTGCCCGGCACGGAGTATTTGACATAAAGATTTCAGCCGCCGGTGACGACCAGCATCACCTGGTGGAGGACGTTGCCATTTGTTTAGGCAGAGCCTTCAGTAAAGCCCTGGGGGAGAAACGGGGCATTGTCAGGATGGCTAGTGCTACCGTGCCCATGGATGATGCTTTGGCTCTGGTGGCGGTGGACTTCGGGGGTAGGGGATATACTGTATTAGACCTCCCTTTTACTGATAGCGATATAGCTGGATTAGAAACAGACCTTATCCGTCACTTCCTTGAGACCTTTGCCATTGAAGCCAGGCTTAATCTCCATGCCAAGATACTATATGGCGTCAACGACCATCATAAAGCTGAAGCCTTGTTTAAAGCCCTGGGCAGAGCCTTAGACACTGCTACCACAATTGATGAGCGGATTAGTGGTGAACTACCCAGCACCAAGGAGTTTTTAGAGCATTAAGGCTATCTCAGTTTCCTCCCCGTTAGCCTTTCGTAAGCCTGGCGGTATCTTTTGGTGGTGGCTTTAATAACCTCTGGGGGCAACATAGGGGCGGGGGGTTCTTTATTCCACCCCGACTGGACCAGCCAGTCACGAACTGGCTGCTTATCAAAGCTGGGCTGGGACTGCCCAACTCTATACAGCTTAGCATCCCAGAATCGGCTTGAGTCCGGGGTCAGTAGCTCGTCAATAAGGATAAGCTTGCCATTGTCCAGCCCAAATTCCATCTTGGTGTCGGCGATGATAATACCCCTGGCTCTGGCGTAGTTTCGGGCATAGTCATAAATGGCTAGGCTTTTCTCTTTCATTTCTTCAGCCATGGCTTCACCTACCAGCCTCTCCATCTCATCCATACTCAGTGGCTGGTCATGCCCGGTCTCAGCCTTGGTGGTGGGAGTGAATAATGGTTGGGGCAATTCCTGACTTTCCTCTAAGCCTTTGGGTAGTAATTCCCCGAAAACAGTGCCCTGCTCTGTGTATTCTGCCCAGGCTGAGCCTGAGAGGTAACCACGAACCACGCATTCGATAGGAAGGCGCTTGGCTTTCGTAACAATCATAGACCTTCCATTTAGATAGGAAGGGTAAGCAAAGCGGCTTTCAGGGGGGAGGTAAGAATCAAGACAGTTAACCTCGTTAACTGTTTCTATCAAATGATTGGGGACTAAACCCTGAGTCTTATTGAACCAGAAGGATGAGAGTTGATTAAGCACCAAGCCCTTATCGGGAATACCGCAGGGTAGAACAGAGTCAAAGGCTGAGATGCGGTCAGTAGCTACAATGAGCAGCAGGTTACCCAAATCATAGGTATCCCGTACCTTGCCCCGGGAAAAGGGGGGGAGGGGCAGGTTGGTATTCATCAAGACTGAGTGGCTCATGCTCATATTGTTTCAGGACTTAGTTCTGTCGGCTCAGCGGTACCAGGTCTTTCTTTCCATTGGGCTTCGGTTAAGCCTAACCGTCTAAAAATCTCATCTATGTAGCGCAGGTAGTACTGATAGTCAAATAGCGGCTCGAGCTCTTCAGCTGGCAGATTGGCAGTAACCTCGGGGTCAGCCTTAAGCAGGTTAAGGAAGTTCTTGTCTCCTTTCCACGCTTTCATAGCATTCCGTTGCACCAGTTCATAGGCTTTCTGGCGAGATAGTCCTTTATCTATGAGAGCCAGCATCACTCGCTGGGAGAAAATTAAGCCTTTGGTAAGCTCTATATTTCGTTTCATCCTTCGGGGATAGATTTGAAGCTCCCTCACCACTGAAGTGAAAAGGGCGAGGCAATAGTCTAGGGCAAGGCAGGAGCCAGGCAGGATGATACGCTCGGTAGAGGAGTGGCTAATGTCCCGTTCATGCCATAAAGCGATATTCTCCATTGAGGTTAGGGCATAGCCTCTTATCAATCGGGCTAAGCCACAGATTCGTTCACAGAGTTCAGGATTACGTTTGTGAGGCATAGCTGAGGAGCCGGTCTGGCTTTTCCCGAAGGGTTCTTCAACCTCCCGGGTCTCAGTTCGTTGTAGCCCCCTAATTTCGGTAGCGAATTTCTCTAGGGAGCCAGCGATTATAGCTAAGGTGGTGATGAATTGGGCGTGGCGGTCGCGCTGCAAAATCTGGCTTGATACCGGGGCGGGGACGAGTCCTAATCTGGCGCAAGCCCTCTCTTCAAGCCGAGGGGATAGGGTAGCATAGGTGCCGACGGCTCCGGAAATCTTACCCACAGCGATGGTTTTCTTGGCTTCAAAGAGCCGTTGTCTGTTGCGTTTCATCTCCTCAACCCATAGCGCCAGCTTCAAACCGAAGGTGAGTGGCTCGGCATGGACACCGTGGGTACGACCTATCATGGCGGTATATTTATGTTTTATTGCCTTTTGGGCCAGTACCGAGATGAGTTCTTTTATATCTTGATTTAAAATCTCCGATGCTTCAATTAGCTGCAAGCTGAGGGCAGTATCCATTACATCGGAGGAGGTAAGACCAAGGTGGATAAAGCGTGATTCATCACCCAGGCTCTCAGCCACAGCCCCAAGGAAGGCAGTCATATCGTGGTGAGTTTCTTTGAGAATTTCCTCCATACGCTTGAGGTTAAGGCGAGCCAGTTTTATCTTGGGCACGACTTCTCTGGGAATGACGTCCAACTCAGCCCATGCTTCGCAGACGGCAATCTCTACCTCAAGCCACTTGGCAAACTTGTTTTCGTCTGACCAGACCCGTTTCATTTGTGGTCTAGAATATCGCTCAATCATTTTTCACTTCCTTGAGATTATTTATCTACCTCACCCCCTGTGTCCCCCTCTCCTTCAAAGGAGAGGGGGGAATATTTATATAAGAGAGGCTTCGCCTCTCTTTGACACTCCCTTATCGTTTGCCCTCTTCTCTTTGTAGCTCGCTTCGATACTTTTCGTAGGCTTTTCGTATCTCCTCGTGCTTTAAAGATAGAATTTCAGCAGCCAGATAAGCAGCATTTTTAGCCCCGGCGGTGCCTACAGCCATACAGGCTACGGGTATCCCGGCTGGCATCTGGACTATGGAGCAGAGGGCATCGATACCCTTTAATTCGCTGGTGGGCAAGGGCACGCCGATGACGGGCAGGGTAGTCCAGCTTGCCAGAACCCCGGGAAGGTGGGCGGCACCACCGGCAGCGGCGATTATGACCTCAATCCCCCGACTTCGAGCCTCCAGTCCATATTGCCTTACTCTTTCCGGGTTGCGGTGGGCTGATATTACCGACACTTCATAATCAATGCCAAGCCCACTCAATACGTCCACCGCTGGTCGCATTAAGTCGGCATCTGATTTACTACCCATAACTATGGCGACTAACGGCATATC
>CAYQQD010000098.1:0-3416 GCA_964419575.1 uncultured Dehalococcoidales bacterium
CAACCTCTGCCGGCAGGTAAGATATATAACAGCAATACCTATAGCTTGGCTGCCTTGGTTCAGCGCTATGGCGGTATCCCTAAAATACTGGGGATAGCCCGAGACAGTGAAACTTCGGTAGTAGCTAAGCTCCGTCACGGGCTGGATGCTGATATGCTGCTCACCACCGGCGGCGTCTCTGCCGGTGACTACGATGTAGTCAAGGACGTTTTGGCAAAACAGGGTGAGATTACCTTTTGGACAGTTCGGATGAAGCCGGGGAAGCCTTTAGCCTTCGGTACCATTATGGGGGTCGGTAAGACTGGCATAGCTAGGAACATACCCCACCTCGGTCTACCCGGCAACCCGGTTAGCTCTATGGTTACCTTTGAGCTGTTTGTTCGCCCGGCTATGCTTAAAATGATGGGCAAGAAGAATTTGACTAAGCCCACTATTGAAGCCGTGGTCGAAGATTCGGTGGCAAATCGTGACCGGCGGCGTATTTTCACTCGGGTTATAGTTGAAAAGCGAGAGGGTCAATATTTTGCTCGACTGACCGGTCCTCAGGGTTCGGGGATTCTAACCTCTATGGCATTAGCCAACGGACTGATGATTATTCCTGAGGATAAGCCAGAGGTGGTGCCCGGGGATATAGTTCGGGTGATGATGTTAGATTGGAGTGAGGAGTAAGACTTGATATTCAAGGACTCCGAGTTTGTTTTTGAACCACCACCGGTGGTATCTAGGGCACGGCGGGTCTTGATTAAGCCCAGCGCCTGTTACCCGGTGCCATATCCGGTAACTACCAGCCGGGATATACTGTCGGTGATAATAGACGGTATCAGACGGGTTAGCGATGCCGACATCATTCTGCTTGAAGGTACCCCGGGCGGTGGTCCAGTCCAGCCAATATATCAAGCCCTGGGCTATAACTTCCCACGGGTATTAACCCTGGACGTCAAGGATTGTATCTGGGTGGAAGTGGACAATCCTTTATCTAAGCCTTTAGCTGTAGCCACCTTCTGGGTGCCCAATGTTATCCTGTCCAGCGACTACCTGATAACCGTGGCTCCGTTAAAGGTCTCCCAGGGTAGGGGTAGCCTTAGCCTGATGAACCTGCTTACCTTGCTGCCAAGTAGCAAGTACGGAGGTGTAGCTAAAGGGGGCTGGGGGGATTTGTATCAGCTGGGAATAGATAATGTGGTGGCTGACCTCTATTTCACTCTACCCTTCGACCTGGGGATTATTGAGGCTCGCCAGAAGTTCATTACTCAGGATGACCCCACCCGGGGTAAGGTCGAGGAATGTGGCAAGGTGTTTATTGGTGAGCCGTACCAGGTGGATTGCGAAGCTTCAGAGACGCTGGGGCTTAAGACTGACTATCTTGATTTGATCAGGACGGCTAAAGCCGAGTTTGAAGCCAATCTTTACACCTGACATAACGTGAAAACAAACCAAAGCTAGTCACATAGGAATTGTTTCTCTAATTTTTGAGCACGCTTGTGGACAACCAAGACATAACTACTGACCAAATTAGACCACGCTGGTTTATTGATTTAGACTGGTATCAACAGAACAACCGCTCCTTTTTGGCTTTGGCTCAAGGTTGCTTGTGCCCTAAGTGTCGTGAGCAACTGCCAGAGGCAGACATTTCGGCAGCCGACCTTTTGGCTACCATCAAGGATTGCTGTTCCAAGACCCCGGATTTTATTACCGCTAGGTCGCCTATTTTAGAGCGTATATTTCGCCTTTTCCTGGCTGGTGGTAACCAGCCCCTCGATGTGGAGGAGCTGGGAAAGCAGTTAGCCCATTGGTGTGGCGAAGAGCCCAGGAGCACTTCAGCCAGGGTTTTGTCCCGCCTTCTTGACAGTGACCAATACTATGGTCTGCGGCAAGCCTCAAGCTAATATGTTATTTTGAAGGTGGAGTAATCTCCAGTATATTCTGACCAGTTAGTTACTACTCTGGTTACTCTAGCTCTCGGTGGTCCGACCTCAAGGTAACCGATAAACCTTTCTAGTTGCTTTCTTTCTCCCTCAGCTTGAACCTCTACCGCTTCTACATCTCGGAGGTTTCTTACATAGCCGGTTAAGCCTAGCTCTCTAGCCCGTCTGGAGGTAAAGTCGCGGAAGAAGACGCCTTGAACACACCCATATACTATTACCCGAACCGAGGCTAGGTCAGCCATTGGTTGTCACCTCAGGATGAGCCTTAGTGGGGGCGAGAAGTCATATTTATCCAGCCTGTTTAGACCTTGCCGGTGAGCTAGGTCAATAGCCTGGTAAAATTCCTGTTTACTTACTGGACGGCTTAGTTGCGGAACATCAAACGCTTTGTAGCAGGGGTGATATTGAGCCATAATGTTTAAGTAGGTATTAGTCGACACCTCTTTAGCCAGAAAAGCCACTATCTCTTCAGTCCCGGCTAGCCGGTTAGGCAATACTAGGTGGCGCACCAGAAGACCACGTTGAGCTATACCCTGCTCATCTAGCTTGAGGTCACCTACCTGGCGGTGCATTTCCTTGATGGCTGCCTTATTTACTTCAGGGTAGTCTTTTATCCCAGATAGTTGCTCGGCAGTTTTAGCATCGGAATACTTCATATCAGGCATATAGATATCAATAATCCCATCAAGCAGCTTTAGGGTTTCCACGGAATCATAACCGCCGCTGTTATATACCAAGGGCAGACAAAGCCCCATACTCACTGCTAGCTCTAGAGCCTCAAGGATATAAGGCACGACATGGGTTGGGCTTACTAGGTTTATGTTGTGGCAACCTTTTGCCTGAAGGGAGAGCATCATCTTTGCCAGTTCTTCCTTGTCAGCGGGGCTGCCTTCACCTAGCTGGCTTATGGTGTAGTTTTGGCAGAAGACGCATCGTAGATTACAGTAGGTGAAAAAAATAGTTCCTGAGCCATGCCGACCTACCAGCGGTGCTTCTTCACCGAAATGGGGACCATAGCTACTAATTACCGCTTGTCTGGTAATATGGCACTTTCCATTTTCACCAGCCAGGCGATTAACGCCACAACGGCGAGGACACACATGGCACTCTTCCAGTAGCAACCTAGCCTTGTCAACCCTAGTTTTTAACTCTCCGGTGCTGTATAGCTGTTGGTAAGCGGCTATTTGTCTTACTCCTCTATCTTTGGTTCTTTCTTCCCCTTTTTAATCACTTCCACCGTTACCGGAGGTGGCAAGACGGTCTCAGCCGATATTTTCTTGGCCTCCTTTTTCGGTTTCTTTGGTTCTCTCCGTCGGTAATCTCGTCTCCCCATCGTAGCACCTCTATTTGTTGGACTAATTCTTGATTGAAGTTTAGCAAAGGCAGGCTGTGGTGTAAAGCTCAGAGTCTTTCCAGCGCTGAGCGAGCAGCCTCAGTCTCTGCCTCTTTCTTACTTCTGCCCGAACCCCTCCCCAGCACGGTATCACCGAC
>CAYQQD010000099.1:0-3381 GCA_964419575.1 uncultured Dehalococcoidales bacterium
TTTCCTTCTTACTTCCTCTGCCAGGTCAGTTACCGGTGTTATCTCAGCTGTCCCAATCGTCAATATGGGGAGTAAAAATTTCCCAACTTTCTCAGCAGTATCTGCGTCAAGGATGAAGTAGGTTATGTGAGCTGGGGCATCGGCATACATACCCAAAACCTTCACCCCGACCTCTTTGGCATGCTCTGGGCGCGCGATAGTGCCGAAAGTCTTTGAAACCATCCCGGTTTTTGCTGGGCAAGTCTCGAAGGTGTGAACGTGCTTTACATGAAATAACACTGGGATAAACTCCTTTCTGTTCCGACCAAAAACCTTACTTCTTAGCTAGCGTAAACGCTAACCTTCCGCCTGTTTTTAGTGTCAGGCTCAAACTTAACCACACCATCAATAAGAGCGTAGAGAGTATAATCCTTGCCGACACCCACATTATTACCCGGGCGAATACGTGTGCCCCGCTGCCGGACCAAAATAGTCCCGGCGTGAACACTCTGCCCGGCGTATCGCTTCACTCCAAGCCGCTTAGACTTGCTATCCCGACCGTAGCGGCTGGAACTGCCTCCCTTTTTATGCGCCACTTTCAATCACCTCTTTCTTGCGCCGCCGAACTTTTTTCACCGGCTCAGCTTGAATCGCCCCCGGCTCAATTATCTTATCTACAGTCAGCCTAGTATAAAGCTGACGATGCCCCATCTTCCGGCGGTAACGCACCTTCGGCTTAAACTTGAAGACTATAATCTTCTTCCCCTTGCCCTCCCCCTGTGAGGTAGCGATTACCTTGGCTCCCTCAATAGTGGGTTTGCCTACGGTTACCCGGTCACCATCAGCGATAAATAATACCCTGTCTAGCTCAATGGTATTACCCTCAGCCACTTCCAGGCGTTCTACATCTATGGTCTGACCCGGGGTAACCTTATATTGCTTACCACCAGTCTCAATAATAGCGTAAATCTTTCCCACCTCCGCTAAACATAACATTTTACCAATTGCTATGAAGGGTGTCAACCGCCGGTGCGAAGTCCCTGCCACAACTGCTTTACCCTTGCCCTTAACTCATCAAGGTCACAATCAGTATCTATAATGACATCAGCATGCTTTATCCGTTCCTCTGTCGGTAGCTGGGAGTGAATGCGAGCTAGAGTTTCCGGCTCGGACAGCCTGAACTTTTCCTTAAGCCGCCTTAACACCGTGGACTGAGACACAACCGTAACCCAGACCTCATCAACCAATGAAGTCCAGTTAGCTTCAATCAATAGCGGGGCTTCAAGCACCACCACCCCCACCCCTCGCCTTCGGTAGCCCTCAAGCTGAGCCTTAACCATGCCATACATCCGGGGATGCATTATCTGATTTAGCCGGGATAAAGACTTGGGGTGGCTAAATACTATCTCACCTAGTTTTTTACGGTCAATATCGCCACCAGGGGTAAGAACCTGCTTGCCGAAGGCAGCCACCACTTCACGCCACACCTCAGTATCATGCTTGAGTAGTTCGTGCCCTACCTTATCGGCATCTACGATGATGGCGCCCAGTCCCGCCAAGAACCGAGACACCGTGCTCTTACCACTGCCTATGCCACCAGTAAGCCCAATAACCTTCATTATCCACCAAGTCCTAACTACCGCCTCTTTAAAAAGTGCCCCAAGCGGCTTAGGTCAATGTTTCCCCCACTGAGCACACAAGCCACCTCAGAACCGCTGGGAATGTTAGCCCTTTTGAACAGGAGGGCAGCAAACCCAGCAGCTCCCCCCGGCTCGGCTAAAATCTTACAATATTCCAGGAGTAAGCCCATTGCTTCTATCATTTCGTCATCTGAGACCAGGACCAGCTCATCAACATACTTCTGGACTAGAGCCAGATTGAGCTCGCCAACGAAGGGGGCAGCCAACGCCTCGGCAATAGTGTCCATTCTGTCTAAATGAACCACCGCCTTCCGCTGCAGGCTTTGCCACATAGCTGAGGCACCGATGGGCTCCACCCCCACAATCTTGACCGCTGGCTTCTTCAACTTGATAGCGGTGGCAATCCCTGAAATCAAGCCACCTCCACCAACAGGGACGAAAACAGCATCAACCTCGGGCAGGTCATCCAAGATTTCCAGCCCTATCGTCCCCTGACCAGCCACCACATGGGGGTCGTCAAAGGGGTGGACAAAGGTCAAGTTACGTTCCTTTTGAATCTCCAGGCAGGTTGGAAGCAGAGCCCTTTCAGTAAGAACCACTTCAGCACCATAGCCTTTTGTGGCGTTAACCTTGTTAGCTGGGGTAGTGTGCGGCATGACCACTGTCGCCGAGACACCAAATAAAGAGGCGGCATAGGCAAGCCCCTGTGCCTGGTTTCCCGACGAAATAGTGATAACCCCCCGTTTTCTTTCTTCCTCGGTTAAATGATGTAGCTTATTAATCGCCCCCCGAGGCTTGAAACAGCCCGTCTTCTGAAACACCTCTGCCTTGAAATGAAGGTGGGTGTTAGTTCGCCTGCCTAAGGTCATAGAAGACACCATCGGTGTCCTGTGGACTCGACCAGCTATAACCTGCCGGGCATTAGTGATATCCTCCAGCTTAATCATACATTTTCTCCTTGATTATCCACCTCAATCAAGTCTACCTGCCAGTAGCCAGACAGTCAAGACATTCTTTATCTACCTCACTCTTTGATTTTTATTATGTAACCCTATCCCCTTTATCCCCTTCCCCTTAACAAGGGGAAGGGGAAATTTATTTTAAGAGGGGCTAGCGCCCCTCTATGACTCCCCAACATCAAGTGATCATTGTGATATAATAGAAAAGAGCAGAGACTAGAGTTATCTCGCACGCAACATAACCGCCGGAGGTGCGGGATGAAATTGCATACGAAATTCTTACATCTGTCTATTTGCCTTGTAATAACGGCTCTGGTAGTAGCCATTGGCTGTAGCGGAGCCACATCCACACCAACACCTACAACCCCCACTCCAAGTACACCACCAACCCAGCAAACGCCACCAACTCCACCAGCGCTACCAACTCCACCAGCCCCACCAACATCGGCGATTGACATTCCTGAAAGCCCTCCGGTTATCACCGTGAACGCTTCCTACATAATGAGGGGAGAGTTCAACTTTCTTTAACTGGACGAATACTACCAATTCCCGGGCGAACCGATAGCGGGCGGTGGTTTTAGCATGGGTGATATGAGCTACACTGTCTCCATTGATTACGGAAATCTACACAAAATAGCAACTGCTTTCGGCTATCTGACTCCCGACCACGGCCTGACCTACCCGGATATGCCCTATCCACTCAATGAGCTATACAAGAAGCTCAAGGACATCGCTGAAAATCAGACAGAGGAAGTTTACCGCGAGTCCATACAGAGTTCTCTCTTATGGGAGTAAGATAGTAC
>CAYQQD010000100.1:0-3361 GCA_964419575.1 uncultured Dehalococcoidales bacterium
TCAAAAGTAGGGTAATATTTAACCAATTAAACTATAGCTGGTCAAATAGCCAGCGAGAGGTTGGTAAAATGGACGAAATGGAAAAAGCCAAGGAATATGTCCTCAAAACGGTCAAGGATAAGGACGTTAAATCAATAAGTCTATGGTTCACTGACATTCTGGGCTTTCTCAAGAGCTTCGCTATTGCCCCCAGGGAGCTGGAGGAGGCATTAGCCAATGGCGCTGGATTTGACGGTTCTTCGGTTGAAGGGTTTGCTAGAATTGATGAGAGCGATATGCTAGCTCTGCCCGACCCGACTACCTTTCAAATCCTGCCTTGGAGCCAACCGCAGCGGCTTGCCGCCAGAATGATTTGCGACATTTTAAGACCCGGCGGGCAACCGTTTGAAGGCGACCCGCGATACGTGCTCAAGAGAAACCTTAAGCGAGCCTCCGACCTTGGTTACACCTTCAATGTTGGGCCGGAAATGGAATACTTCTATTTCCAGAGTGCCGAGGAGACGGGTGTTCTAGATGAGGGCGGCTATTTTGATTTAACTCCCCCGGATATAGCCAGTAACTTAAGAATGGAGACCGCACTCATCCTGGAGCAAATGGGTATCGGTGTTCAATATAGCCACCATGAAGTGGCTACCAGCCAGCACGAGTTAGACCTGTATTATACCGATGCCCTGACCATGGCTGATAATGTCATGACCTGTCGATTGGTGGTCAAAGAGGTGGCGCTAAAGCACGGTGTTTATGCTACCTTTATGCCTAAGCCTATTTTCGGTGTCAATGGCAGTGGCATGCATGTCCACCAGTCGCTGTTCAAAGGCAACAGAAATGCCTTCTTTGATAAAAATGACCCGTACTATCTATCCAAACTAGCCAAATACTATATTGCCGGTCTGCTGAAACATGCCCCGGAGATTACCGCCGTGGTCAGCCAGTGGCTCAATTCCTATAAGCGCTTAGTCGCCGGCTATGAGGCACCGGTTTACGTTTCCTGGGCAAGGAGAAACCGCTCAGATATGATTAGAGTCCCTGAGTATCAACCGGGGAAAGAAAACGCCACTAGGATTGAGTTTAGGGTTCCCGACCCTGCCTGTAATCCTTACCTGGCTTTCAGTGTGATGCTAGTCGCTGGTCTGGAGGGTGTTGAAAAGGAATACAAATTGGCTGACCCGGTTGAAGAAAATGTTTTTGAGATGACCAGTGAGGAGAGAGCGCGCCGGGGCATAGCTACTTTACCCACCAACCTTTCCGATGCTATAAGCCTGGCTGAAAAAAGCCAGCTGGTAAGAAAAGCCCTTGGCGACCATGTCTTTAATAGTTTTATCAAAAATAAGAAGATTGAGTGGGAACAGTACCGTATTCAGGTTACTGAATATGAATTAAAAAGGTATTTACCCGTTCTCTAGGCTTTCATATTGATTAGGACAGGCGATGAATTTTGAGACTATTATCGGTCTAGAGGTGCATGCCCAGCTATTAACTAGGAGCAAGATGTTCTGTCGTTGTAGCGCTGACTATGCTACTACCCCACCCAATACCCATGTCTGTCCGGTTTGCCTGGGGATGCCCGGGGTGTTGCCGGTCATTAATCAGAAGGCGGTGGAATACACCATCATGACTGCCCTGGCACTGAATTGCACTATCTCTGAATACACCAAATTCGACCGTAAGAACTACCCTTATCCCGACCTAATGAAGGGCTATCAGATTTCTCAGTATGATGCTCCCGTTGGACATCATGGTTGGCTCACCATTGAAGTCGATGGCGAAAAAAGGAGGGTGGGTATAACCCGGGTTCATCTTGAAGAGGATGTAGCCAAGCTAATACACTGCGCCTTCCCAAGCGGAGAATCTTACAGTCTGGTAGATGTCAATCGCTCTGGCGTGCCGCTAATGGAGATTGTTGGTGAGCCTGACCTACGTTCCCCAGAAGAAGCCAGGCAATACCTGGTAAAGCTGCGCAGTATACTTCAATACCTGGGAGTATCCACCGGTAATATGGAGGAGGGCAGCTTCAGGTGTGATGCCAACATCAGTGTCCGTCCTGAAGATAGCCCAGATTCTTTGGCTAAGGTTGAGGTCAAAAATATGAATAGCTTCAGGGCGGTCTATCGGGCTATGGATTATGAAGCCAGACGGCAGAGGAAGGCAGTAGCCGAAGGCAGAAAGCTGGTGCAGGAGACCAGAGGCTGGGTAGAAGACAAGGGGAAGACCGTAGCCCAGCGCAGCAAGGAATACGCTCACGACTATCGCTACTTCCCTGAGCCAGACCTCCCGCCACTGGTTATCAGCCGGGAGTGGGTGGAGGAAATAAGGTCAAAACTACCCGAGTTGCCTGATGCCAGGCGCCACCGATTTATGGCTGAATATAAGCTGCCATTCTATGATGCTAATCTACTCACCAGCTCCAAGGAGTTGGCTGATTACTTTGAGCGCCTTCGCTTGGTCAATATGGCGCTTCCGGCTAAAGATATAAGTAACTGGCTCTTGGGCCCCGCCAGTGCCATAATGAATGCGCACAATAGTGATATAACAGAATTTGGTAAAAAGGTCAGCCCCGAGCGATTTGCCAGGTTGCTTGTCTTACAATCGCAGGCTGTTATTAACACCGCCACCGCTAAATCGGTGCTTGAGGAGATGTTTAAAACCGAGCTGGATGCCGATGAGATTATTCGAGAGCGGGGGCTTAGTCAGATTAGTGATACCCAGCAGCTTGAAAAGGCGGTCAGTCGGGTGATTCAAGCCAATGCTCAAGCGGTGGCTGATTTTAAGGCAGGTAAGGCACCAGCTCTGCAGTACTTGGTCGGGCAGGTGATGAGGGCTACCAAAGGTCGCGCCAATCCCAAGGTGGTAAACGAGTTAATTAAGCAAAAGATTGAGGAAGGGTAGGATGCCAACTTATCTCAATGTGTCCCAGATTGTGTTAGCTGTAGCCTTGATAGCGGTGGTTCTGTTTCAGGTTCGGGGTGGAGGATTAGGTGGTATTTTTGGTCAGCCAGGCACCGTCTATCGGACTAGACGGGGCGTGGAAAAGCTATTGTTCCAACTTACCATCGTCTTAGTAGTTGCGTTCCTTGTAATCTCAGTGTTGACGCTCAGGTTTAGTCCTTAATTGTTGAGGTAATAATAGGATAACTGCTGTCAGGGAAGTTTGAAGGGGCTTGAAATCGGGGTCCCCACAAAAACATTGTTTTTGTGGGGTGAAAACCCCCCTCCAAAAACCACTTCCCCTTCATGATAGGAATATATATCCATATCATGGAGAGTCAAAGGGAGGCTCCGCCTCCCTCATATAACCCATCCCCCTGACCCCTTATGCAAGGACTTCATCTACCTCTTTCAGGGAAGGGGGAGTGAAGGTAAG
>CAYQQD010000101.1:0-3287 GCA_964419575.1 uncultured Dehalococcoidales bacterium
AACAATAAGCTGATTAAGCTCAGAGATAATCCACTTATCAAGCTCCGACAGCTCTAGAGCTCCCCCCGAGCTGGGAATAAAGTGGTCTATATTGGCATAGGTAACAAAGAAGGAATAGACATTCCACAGCATCAATAAAAAGCGGCGGGTTACCTCAGCCACCGACTCCTCAGAAAAACGACGCACGTTACCCGGTGGCGAGGCAGTTAGACAATACCAGCGTAAAGCGTCAGCACCATACTTATCTATCACTGTCCTCGGCTCGACTACATTCCCCTTAGCCTTGCTCATCTTCTCCCCTCTGGCATCAAGGATATGCCCCAGACAGATAACATTCTTAAAACAGGGACGGTTAAATAGCAGGGTAGATATAGCATGCAGACTGTAAAACCAGCCACGGGTCTGGTCAACCGCCTCGCAGATATAATCGGCCTGCTTTAACTCGTTATCAAACAAATCTTTATGTTCAAAGGGGTAGTGGAGCTGGGCTATGGGCATGGCTCCGGAATCAAACCAACAGTCGATTACCTCTGGCAACCGCTTCGTTTCCCCTTGGCACTTGGGACAAGCAAAGGTTAACTCATCAACAAATGGACGATGCAAGTCCAGAGGCTCTTTTAGTCCTGAGAGCCCACCCTTGCTTTTTAGTTCATTAACACTGCCAACGCAATCATAGTTACCACAGGATTCACAATGCCATATCGGAAGTGGTGTCCCCCAGTATCTCTCCCGAGAAAATGCCCAGTCCACATTATTCTGAAGCCAATCACCAAACCGCCCATACTTGATATACTCCGGATACCAGTTTATCTCATCATTACCGGCAATAAGCGCCTCCTTGACCGCTGTTGTCCTGATATACCAGGTCTGCTTGGCGTAATAGAGGAGGGGTGCCTCACAGCGCCAGCAGAAGGGATAGGTATGACTAATCTTCTCGCTGCGGAAGAGCAGCCCCCTATCCTTCAAATCAGCAATTATGTCTTTATCAGCATCCTTAACAAACTTACCGTAGCCTGGTATAGACTGTAATTCCTTCGCCGACGATACTAATGCCAAGGCTTCTTCTCGAAGCATGCGCCTATATATGCTGGGTGTATAACCAGTTGGAAATCGCTTAACTAAACCATCAATATTTACCGAGTGAACAAGAGGTAAATTCTCTTTCTCTCCCACCTCAAAATCTATTTCACCATAAGCGGGGGCAATATGCACAACACCTGTGCCCTCATCCATAGAGACAAAATCGCCTTCAATAATACGATAAGCTGGCTCGTCTCCCTTGCTAGAGAAAATGTCAACCCTATATAGGGGTTCATAATGCACTCCCACTAAATCGTTCCCCTTCGCCTTCTTCACCACCTTGTAACCACCAAGCCCGACCCGCTCACGCAAAGCATCAGCCAAAATGAGGTATTCATCATCCATTTCCACCACAGCATACTCAGCACTAGCGTCCACTGCCAGGGCAGTATTACCAGGCAAAGTCCATGGTGTAGTCGTCCAGGCTAGAAAGTAGGCAGGCTTACTTAGAAAGAGATTAAACAATCGTGGACGCGCTTCAGAGCCAACTGATGCTGGAACAACTTGAAACTTCACATACACTGAGGGGTCTTCAACATTGTCCTGATAGCCCAAAGCGACCTCATGGGAGCTCAAGGAAGTACCACACCGGGGGCAGTGGGGGGTTACCTTATAGCCCTGATACACTAACCCCCTATCCCACATCTGCTTTATTGCCCACCACACGCTTTCAATATATTTATTGTCCATAGTGATATAGGGATGTTCCAGGTCAAGCCAGAAGCCAATGCGCTTAGTCATCGCTTCCCACTCTTTAAGGTAACCGAAGACGCTCTCCCGACAGCGAGCGTTAAATTTGTCAATGCCATATTCCTCAATATCTGCCTTGCTGGAAAAGCCAAGCTCCCTTTCTACCTCTAACTCTACCGGCAATCCATGTGTATCCCAGCCAGCGATACGCGGGGTATAATCACCCTTCATTGTCCGATAGCGGGGTATAGCATCCTTGAAAACACGAGCCAGCACATGATGGATACCCGGGCTACCATTAGCTGTCGGCGGTCCCTCATAGAATACAAACCGAGGTCCACCTGAGCGAGCATTTACGCTCCGTTCAAAGACTTTATGTTTTCCCCACCAGCCAAGGATACTCTCCTCAACCTGGGGAAAATTCACCTTGCTACTTACCGGATGGAACATTGCCAAAAACCTAGACTGCTATCACTTTGGCCGGATAACTACCCTACGAGCCTCACCCTCACCAATGCTCTCAGTGGTAACGTCAGCGTGGTCAGCCAAAGCAAGATGGATAATGCGCCTTTCATAAGCCAACATTGGCTCTAAGGTAAATGGCACCTTCCTCGCCTTGACTTGCTCCGCCAAGCGCCAAGCTAAAGCCCGCAGTGCTTCATTGCGGCGCTGCTTATAGCCCTCAACATCAATAACTATTGGCACCCAAGACTGAGTCTGATGACCAACAATGAGCCTGACCAGATACTGGAGACAAGCCAGAGTCTGCCCCCGCCGTCCAATCAAAATGCCCAGGTCATCTCCCTTAATATCAAGGTTAATGTAACTAGCCCCTTCCTCCTCCTCGGCAACCGGCTTAACCTGAGGCACAACCGAAGCCTCCACCCCCAGCTTGCTAATCAGCATCTCCAAGGCACTCTTAGCTACCTCGGTTATATCCCTATTCTCCTTGGCTATGGGCTCCACTCTAATCTTAACCTCCTCAACGCCTCGACCGAAGACACCGCGCTTACCTTCGTTTAGGACGGTGACGTTTACTTCTTTTCGACTGACGCCTAATTGCTCTAAGGCTTGGCAGATAGCCTCCACCGACCTGGCGCTTATCCCCGGCTTCGGTGGAACTCGTTTCAACAATGTCAGCTTCAACGGCAGTAATATCAGCAGCGGATTCCTCTATATGAGCGATGCGCTCCAAATACTTCTTATCGGCAACCACTGGTTTCCTAGCTGTTGACCTGGCTAAGCTGCCCCAGCCACCAAGAACAAAGTACTGAATAACCATACTAATAACATTTGACACCGCCCAATAGAGCGCCAGACCACTGGGAAAGCTCATAGCTAGAAAGCCAAACAGCAGTGGCATCATCCACAGCATCATCTGGCTCTGAGAGCGTTGCTGGGGGTCAGTAGTGGCCGGGGTTACCATTTTCTGCGAAAGCCACATGGTAGCGCCAACTATGACGGCTAAAGGTATATCAGGCATCACTAGGTTAAACCAAAGGAAGTTATTGTCTAAG
>CAYQQD010000102.1:0-3287 GCA_964419575.1 uncultured Dehalococcoidales bacterium
CTCTAGCTCAAACTTTGGGATGGCGTATTGTTAGAGAGTTTGAGGTGGTTGTAAGAGAAGAACCAAAATACGAAGACCGCTATCTTGAGCTGGTGCTCTTTGGGACATTACCCGCCTATCAAAGGCAGGGGTTGGGTCGCAAAATGCTAAATTTCCTCTATAATGAGGCAAAGAAGGGGGGGTATAAGGGGGTCATACTGGTTGCCGACCGTAATTCGCCTGCCTTTAAATTGTACTTAAACGAGGGATTTAGTGTAGATAGGGTGTTTATTATGGGAGGGGCAACCCTATGCTGGATGCGACTTGTGTTTTAAGCCCCCCTTCGGCTAGAGAGCGTAACAGCGATTTAAGATATGTGAAAGGGAGGTCACTAACTAAGGAAGTTTTAGAGGGACGAAGTCCCTCTTATAAAGTATCTCCCCCTCTCCTTTTCAAGGAGAGGGGGATTAAGGGGGTGAGGTTCAGTATGAAAACGCGCAAATCTTGGCGAGAGAAATTGGAAAATCCCCCGGAGGGTTTACCTAAAGTCGTTACCGGGCCGCCAAAGTGGGAGAAAAGGTTTGGCGGTAGAAGAGTCCTGGTAGCCACCCCGCTCCTTGTTGATGGGTTGATACGAAAAGTAGGGAAGGGGAAACTGGTTACGATAAATCAAATCAGGGCACGTCTGGCAAAGGATTTTGAAGCCGATTCCACCTGTCCCCTCACCACCGGGATTTTCGTCCGCATCGCCGCCGAAACCGCCGAGGAGGATTTAAGCCGTGGAGTAACAGATATAACACCCTACTGGCGGGTAATCAGGGACGACGGCAGCTTAAACGATAAACTCCCCGGCGGCGTAGCTGCCCAAGCCGCCCACTTACAAGAAGAGGGTCACACCATTGAACCAGCTAAAGGCAAAAAACCACCCAAGGTTAAGGACTTTGAGCAGGCGCTGGCGGAGCTATGAAGAATCAATATTTTGGAGACAACAGAGATTTATTCAAGTATGATTTGATTTACCAGATTATCCAAGCTGGTTTGGTTAAACATTTTATGTTCATTCCGATGCTTACGAAGAATGATGACACTGGGCAAGGTGGAGTGGCAAACCGTGATAAAGCAAAAGCGGGGAAACAGAATAAAGAGCTAGTGAATTTTTTAGATAAATACGTAAATGAGAATAAGAGAGATGTTAAACAATTGAAAAGCTTCTTCGAGAAGAAAACTATAAAGACCACAATCTACGAAAAGGATTTTTGTCACGAACGAAGGGATGAGTACTTTGAAGAAATAGGGAATAAGCTTTTAACAAAATCTCTCGTTTTCGTTGATCCCGATATAGGGTTGGAAGTTAAAAGGTTACGAGAAAAACATATTCGGTATAAGGAAGTTCAATACTTGTGTAAGAGAATGGATAAAAGTTCAGTTTTGATGATATTTCAGTTTATTCCACGCGAGAAAAGAGAAACATGTCTTCGTAGAATCTCTAAAAGGCTGAAGGAGGAAGCGGGGAATTTGCCTATTTACATCTCCGATAATCAAGTTGTGTTTTTCTTCTTAGCTAAGGATAATTTTCTTAGAGAGTCGCTTGGCAAAGAGATCAGTAACTATGGAGAAACTCACCACTTAAGAGTAGAGATTACATAATAAGGGAATCAAAAGGGGCGAAGCCCCTTTAAAAAAATTCTCTTCCCTCTCATGCAAAGAATACATCTCCCTATTATGGGGAGAGGGATAAAGGGTGAGGGGTTCTTAGATGCTAAAAGGTAAGGTTCATAAATACGGGGCGGATGTCAATACCGATGTGATTATTCCGGCGCGGTACCTGAATGTGTCCGAGCCGGCGGAGCTGGCGAAGCACTGCATGGAGGATATAGACCCTGATTTTGTATCTAGGGTTGAGCCGGGGGATATAATTGTGGCGACGACTAACTTCGGCTGTGGCTCATCAAGAGAGCATGCCCCGCTGGCAATTAAGGCGGCTGGCATCTCCTGTGTAATCGCCAAGACCTTTGCCCGTATCTTTTTCCGTAACGCTATAAACATTGGCTTACCTTTGCTTGAGTGCGAGGCAGCAGTGGATAACACTGAGGCGGGGGATATTTTGGAGGTTGACCTCTCTAGCGGCAGGCTAAAAAACCTGACCAGAGGTATGGTGTTTGCTGCCAAGCCTTACCCTGACTTTATGACCGAGCTGGTCTCAGCCGGCGGGCTGATTAAATATGCCAGGAAAAGATTAGCTCGGAGGAGGATTTAGGTGCAATTTAACTTGGCTGTTTTGCCCGGTGATGGCATTGGTCCTGAGGTTGCTGCCGAGGGGATTAAAGTCCTGCAGGCGACAGGTAAGAGGTTTGGACACAACTTTAATTTGCATTATGGGCTGGTGGGCGGGGTGGCTATTGATGAAACCGGGGTTGCCCTTGCTCAGGAGACCCTGGAAATGTGTCAGAGGGTAGATGCGGTATTACTTGGGGCGGTGGGTGGTCCTAAGTGGGACGACCCTAAAGCTAAGGTGCACCCTGAAGACGGTCTCTTGGCATTAAGAAAAGAGCTGGGGCTATTTGCTAACCTGCGCCCGGTCAAGGTGTTTCCGGTGCTGGTTGATTCCACTAACCTGAAGCCGGAGGTTATTACTGGGGTGGACTTCATATTTGTTCGTGAGCTTACCGGTGGTCTCTACTTTGCCCGACCCAAAAGGCAGTGGCAGACATCTCGTGGTCGGCGGGCTACCGACACCATGACCTACTCAGAGCAGGAGATTGAGCGTATTGTTAGGGTTGGCTTTGAGCTGGCACGGGGTCGGCGTAAAAAACTGGTCTCGGTAGATAAGGCTAATGTATTGGAGTCGTCTCGGCTATGGCGGCAGGTGGCTACGGAGGTGGCGGAGGGATACCCCGATGTTGAACTGGAGCATATGTTTGTCGACGCCTGTGCTATGCGACTAATCCAGAACCCAACATACTTTGATGTTCTTGTTACCGAGAATATGTTTGGTGACATCCTTTCCGATGAGGCATCAATGCTGGCTGGTTCTATGGGGATGCTACCCTCAGCTAGCCTAGCTGGAGTGCCTAGGGAGGGGGGTAATATATTTGGTCTCTATGAACCGATTCACGGCAGTGCCCCACGCCGTGCCGGGCTTAATATGGCTAACCCCCTGGCTATTATTCTCAGTGTTGCTATGATGCTACGCTATTCCTTTGGTTTAGCCAAGGAGGCGCAGACGGTTGAAGGTGCGATTGATGAGGTCTTAAAAGAGGGTTATCGCACCTATGATATAATGAGCCAGGGTAAGACAAAGGTAGGAA
>CAYQQD010000103.1:0-3268 GCA_964419575.1 uncultured Dehalococcoidales bacterium
CGGCGTCTCATTGATAGTAAGTTCTAAACTGATAAGCGGCTCACCGTCTTTATCCAGGACAATAGTACCCTCGGGAATAACAATGTGAAGCATCTCATCCTCGGAGGCGAACTCTTCAGAGAAAAAGTGGGCAACGATTGTGGTATTAGTATTTATCCTTACATCTGTTGGGTTGTCATTGCCAATCAGGTCTCCACTCCAGCAGACGAAATAATAGCCAGGTGCTGGCTCTGCCTCAAGGTGGACACCATCACCTTTCGTCACGGTACGCTTAGCGGGATAGGAGCGTGGCACCCGCCCTTCTACCTCGACATCACCACCACCGCTCGGGCTTACATCTACGCTGACAGTCCTAGTTGCCGGGGGTGGTGGTGTTGACCCATCATCGTCCCCACAAGGGCAGCCAGCCTCAACTGGCTTTGCCGTGAATAACATTACCAACATTGGCAGCACCAACACCAAGGTTAACCATGGCAAAGCGATTTTGAGCAGTTTCCTATTCATGTCTTTCTCCGTGTTGATATCCCAGTCACGCTGCTAGAATTAGTTTACAAGCTGTTATACTGGCCCGTGTATTATATCACATCGCTCCGCCCGCCGTGCTTGGGCCCTTACTTGTTCCGTTATCACCCAACGTGCCATGCATTTCACTCTTACCCATATGCAAGCTCAAATCATCAATGATTGTTTTACCAAGAGCCCTTTCAATTTTGCCATGCTCATTAAGTGAAACAGAATAGGAGGCTCGATATTGATTTCTTTAGCCATATCAACCATCCTTTGACGTTTTTCAACAAATGTCTCTTTCTTATCTGTGGCTAAAGCTCTTGGATTGTTGGAAATGAAAGAAAAAAACTTTACTCTTTCCTCATCCGAGCACTTTGTGGCTAAAATAAACTCACAGACACTTCGAACTTCTTTTGCATATTCACTTATTCTATCCCTGTATTCTTTTATTTTTGCGTACTTCCCTCTTACCTCGTGGAGTCCATCTAATCCGCTCCAGGTTATATATCCGCTCACCGAAAAATAGCTAACCAACACAGTGGGACAAGACGGCACGAAAAGGAGTTTTAGCTTCAAAATGCCTCCCTACCAATAAACACAAAGGTTCTAATTTGAACGTAAAAGCACTATTTGATATAATGAGCGACAAATCCGGTATGCGCTACCAATTAAATTTACGGAGGCTCTATGTCAAACAGGATAAAGATAGCCGCTGTTCAGATGGAACCCCAGTTAATGAAAGCTAGGGGGAATCTGGAAAGTATTGCCAGCGCAGCTATAAATGCAGCCGATAACCGGGCTAACCTGATAGTATTTCCCGAGTGTAGCCTGACTGGTTATATCTTTTCTAGCCGCCGGGAGGCGCTGTTCTTTGCCGAAACCATTCCTGGACCCAGTACTGAAAGAGTTGCTTCCCTCTGCCAGGAGCTTAAGGTCTATATTATCTTCGGTCTTCTGGAAAAGGATGGGGATAGGTTGTTCAACGCTGTAGCGTTTGTTGGCCCTCAGGGACTTATTGCTGGATATAGAAAGAATCACCTTCCCTTTTTAGGAGTTGACCGCTTTGTCGACATTGGTGATAAGCCCTTCCAAGTCCATCAGACCCCGATAGGTAACATAGGTCTGCTGATCTGCTATGATATTGCCTTTCCCGAGAGCTCAAGGGTTATGACCTTACTCGGGGCGGATGTATTAGCCTTGTCCACTAACTTCCCTCAGGGTCGTGGTGAAAAGTACACTCATGTCATTAGTGCCAGAGCCTTTGAGAACAGAGTTCATGTGGTATCAGCTAACCGGGTTGGCAGTGAGCGGGGCTATTCATTTGCCGGGCTGAGCGAAATTGTTGATGCCTCCGGGGAAGTCCTAAGCCTTGCCAGTCCTGATAAGGAGGAAATCATATATGGCGAGGTCAGCCTGGACTCAGCGCGACAAAAACATCTCACCTTTATCCCTGGCGAGTGGGAATTAGATTTCATAAAGGACCGTCGGCCGGAGCTATATGGTTTGATTACCAAGCGAGAAGGCGGCAATTTCTAAGGGTCAGCGGTAAGCTGAGCTAGTTCAGATAGATTAGTGACACTATAGTGGTAAGTGTTTATCACCGGGCAACAGCAGCGACTGCCAGTGACTTTCTGGATGAGTTGAAGCAGCGGGGTATAAGGCTTTAGGGTATTTAACTCCTCTCGGGTTTATAGAGCGGTGGCAGGAAAAACACGGAAAGGAGGTTATGTGTCACTAAGGTATTGAACGAGTACATGGTCTTGACTTTTAGCAATTATTTATTAATAATAAAGCAGTCAAAAACATAAACCTGCGTTAAAGGGAGGAGTAATATGCCAGAAGTTGCCTTACAAATGACTGGTGTTAATAAGTCCTTCGGTGGTCACAGGGTGCTAAAGGACGTGGACTTTGAAGTATATAAAGGCGAAGTCCACGGTCTGGTAGGCGAAAATGGTGCCGGTAAAAGCGTCCTGATGAAAACTCTAATGGGTGTCCACCGCCCTGACAGCGGGAAGTATATTGTAGGTGGTGATGAGGTTAAGTTTGCCAGCCCTGCCGAAGCCCAACGCCAACATGTTTCCATGGTTTATCAGGAGTTTGGGTTGGTACAGTATCTCAACGTAGCCGAAAACATCTTTATGGGCCGATTACCTTCACGGCGAGGCTTGATACGACGGGGTGAGGCGTATAAGGAATCTACAAGACTGCTGAAGATGCTAGGCACCGATGTCTCCCCTCAGGCGATAATAGCCGACCTTAAGGTAGCTGACCAGCAGGAAGTCGAAATTGCCCGGGCACTTTCATATGACCCGGTGGTCTTTATTATGGACGAGCCAACATCCGCCTTATCATTTGACGAAATCCGAGATTTGTTTAGCCTCGTCAGAAGCCTGCGCGATAAAGGTATAGCAATCGTATATATAAGTCACAAATTGGACGAGGTCTTTGAGATTACCGACCGGATCACAATTATACGAGACGGAGTTATAGTGTCCACCGACAAGACCAATGAAATAACACCAGCTACCCTTATGGAAAGGATGACCGGAAAGAAAATCGCCGTCGAGATTCACCGAGAACCCAGCAAGTATGCCAAGCCGCCAGAAAGTATACTCGAGCTTCGGGACCTTGAGGCGAAAGGCTTCTTCTCTGACATCAACCTGACGGTCGGGAAAAAGGAAATCGTTGGCATAGCCGGGCTTTTAGGCTCCGGCAAGACTGAGCTGGCCAAAGCCATCTTTGGCGCTTTACCTAAGACCAT
>CAYQQD010000104.1:0-3266 GCA_964419575.1 uncultured Dehalococcoidales bacterium
CACCACAAAGCATAAACATTATAGCTAAAAAAACCTATCCCTGCAATGTATTGTGTTTCGGTTAACCTATTGCCGCCAAATCACAGCTTTTGGACTAGCTCTACTATAGTAACCCCAGACCCTCCTTCCCCATATTCACCAGCTCGGTATGATTTGACTAGAGGGTGTTTAGCCAGCTGCTCCCTGATTACTCGGCGTAAAGTGCCTGTCCCCTTACCATGGATTACCCTAATTTGATGTAAACCAGCCATAAAGGCATCATTTAAATATTTATCTAGTTTGGGTAGGGCTTCATCTACAATGAGACGGCGAAGGTGTATTTCGCCTATTACCGGTGTTGTATTGGCACGATAATTATTTTTGTGTGCCACGGCTTATCTCTCTGGCTGATTTCAAACCGTAATTAGCCCATCAAGCCCAAATAATTAAGCCAGTTTAGCAAATTCTAAGTTTCGGCACAACTTGCTCGGGGAAACGAGTCATATCTATCTAGCTTTGGAAGAGGATGCTTTGTGGCAGGGGAAGGAATCCCCAAAAGACGGCTAAGAATCTCAAGGGTAAGCCTTTAACCAATAGAGATCAAGCCCTGCTTTATAGCCAAAACCACCGCTTCAGTGCGAGCATTGGCATTCAGTTTGCGTAAGATAGAAGTAACGTGATTCTTAATAGTTTGCTCGCTAATGCCAAGTTTAACCGCAATCTGTTTGTTAAGATAGCCCTGAGCTATATAATTGAGGATTTCCGTCTCCCTTGGGGTTAGCGGGGAGATAAAGGTTTCGGCTTCGTATCGCTGGGACAGCTCGTGAAACTGTTGTAACACTTGCTCAGCGACTTTTGGTCGGGTAACAAGGCCTTCATTAATCGGGTGCTCGCCACGAGCCACACGCCTGATGGTATCGACTAGCTGGTCAGCAGTAACCTCTTTCTCCAAGTAGGCTGCGGCTTGGGCTTTGAGGGCTTGAAAGAGTTGGGCATCGTTAGGGTTCGAAGTAAGCACAATTACGCCAATGTTGGGCGAGAGCTGTTTTATCTTACGCGCCAAGGCTAAGCCATTGTCAGAAGGACCGTCAATATCCACCAGGGCTACGTCAGGCGGCAGGTTGCCTATGGTTGATAGCACTCCGGCATCGAGTTCGGTAGCACCTGAAACTTCTATGTCTTCCACAGCGGAAAGTGAATGCTCTATTCCCTGTCGAAGTAAGAACTGCTGGCTAAGGATAAAGACCTGTATTTTATTATTCCTCACGGTATTTTACCTCCTCATGTTCCCCCTTGCGATAACGAGGGGTGGTAATTTTCACCCGGCTTAGAAAAACCTCAACCAGGTCAGGGTCGAATTGCGTGCCAGCACCCCGCTTTATTTCCTCCAGTGCTTGCTCATAGGATAAAGTATCAGAGTATTGTCGTTCAGAAGTCATAGCGGCAAGGGCGTCAGCTATAGCCAAAATGCGTGCTTCTAGTGGTATATCTTTGCCCTTCAGCCCTTTGGGATAGCCACTCCCGTCATACTTTTCGTGGTGGTGCAGGATACCGGGGACACAAGGAGCTAGCTCACGAACACGACCAGCAATAGTCGCCCCCAGTTGAGGGTGATTCTTGATTGCTTCCCATTCCTCATCAGTCAGCTTGCCCGGCTTATTAAGTATCTCATCACTGATGCCAATCTTACCGATATCATGCAGCAAGGCACAAGTGCTTAGCCGAGTTATCTCCAGCGACTCCAGATTAAGAGCTTCAGCTAGAGCTACAGCATACTGATTGACCTTTCTGGAGTGGCTGCGAGTATAGTGATCCCTAGCATCTACTGTAGCTGCCAGAGCGTAGATGGTGCTTAAGGCTTCACTGCCTCCATTACTGTCAAAACCAACCATGGCATCATCTAGAGTAAGCAAAGTTCCAGAGGCACGATGGCTCCGGTTACCCCCACTTCGTTTGGCCTCATAAAGCGCAGCATCAGCAGCGGCAATAATCTCATTCGGTCCGATACCATCAGCCGGCCAACTAGCCAAACCGAAGCTAGTGGTGACCGGGATATAGCCTACTTTTACCTCTGAAGTAATTCGTTTGCGGAGGCGCTCAGCTATCTCATGAGCCGCCTCAATATTTGTCAGTGGTAAAAGTATAGCAAATTCATCGCCCCCATAGCGAAACGGCTGGTCGGCACTCCTGATACTACTCTTCATGATTTGGCCGATTTGCCTAAGAACGTTATCACCAGCTAAATGCCCGTAGGTGTCATTAAACTCTTTGAAATAGTCAAGGTCAAGAATGATTAGTGAGAGTACACCGCCATAACGGGAGTGTCGACTGATTTCGCTGGCAATCAGTTCATCTAGAGAGCGGCGATTAAGTAGACCGGTAAGTCCATCGATTCTTGCCCTCTGCTCTGCCTTAGCATAAAGTCGGGAATTTTCGATAGACGTAGTAATCCGCGAAGCCAGCTCCTCAAGAAGTTTTACCTGCCTTTTGCTGTAGGCATTGGGGCGACAGCTAGCCACAATTAGACTGCCAATAGCTTCGTCGCGCATTATTAACGGAAAGTAAGCAATCGAGCGCACCCCCTGCCCAAGATGGTATTTCCCGGTAACAAACTTGCATTCCTGGGCTAGGTCAGACTCAACCATGGGCTTCTTGTGGCTGACTACCCATTCTGTAGCTGTGCCCTTAATTGGTATTCGCTCTCCCGCCTGCCAGGCTGAGCCAATATCAGAGGATAACGCCAGAAAGTAAAGCTCGTTTTCTTCAACCAGGGTAATCGCCGCCCAGCTAACATCAACCGTCTTCTTTAGCTCGGTTATAAAGCTATCGTATGTCGTCTGAATATCCAGGCTTGAGGTGATAATGGCGCTTGAACGGTTGATTACCGAGAGCTCCTGCTCACGCTGTTTGAGCTGCTCTCGAAGGTATTCCTTCTCCATACTTACTGCTACCTGCTTGGCAACATCCTCTAGCAGACGGTAATCTCCGAGTAAGTATCTCCCCGATTGCTTTCTGTCCAGGACTAGAATGCCTATTAACCTGCCACGGCTTACCAACGGGATAAATAGCTCTATGCCCATTGACTGGATTCCCTTCTTTTCCGACTCCCATAGACTGAGAAATTCGGGCAAGATGGCTAAATTCTGCCTAGTTAATGGCTTACATTCCCGTCTCAGATACTCCACAACAGGATTGTGCTTTTGTAATCGCAGGTTAGATAGGGGGTTGTCCACCGAGTTAGGCTCAACAAACTGGGCAGCGAAATCTTCGCTGCCAACCTCGAGAAA
>CAYQQD010000105.1:0-3256 GCA_964419575.1 uncultured Dehalococcoidales bacterium
ATTGATCACTATCTACCGATGCACGAAACGGTAATTAGAGTAAACAATACCGAGTTTAATATGGGGTACTACATAAAAATGCTTGAAATTAGCGGGAGAGGTCAACCTGAGTATTTGCAATTTTTAGCTGACCAGGTGGTTATAGCTATTGAGCAAAATGAGCTAATAAGGCAAGGGGCTGAGAGGTTAGGCATCACTGCCACCAATAGTGAGGTTGATGAGGTGCTTAAGGAATTTGACCCTGCTTTAAGAAGCAAGGACTATAGAGATTTAATCAGGGCTGAACTATTAATGAGCAAGCTTCGTGATGTGTATTTTGACCAATTGGTGCCCAAGTTTGCCGAGCAGAGGCATATCATGGCAATGTTTCTAGAGAGTGAGAGCCAAGCAAACGAGGTCAGGGCTAGGCTAAAAGGCGGCGAGGATTTTGGTGCGCTGGCTGGCGAGCTTTCTCTGGAAAGTCTTTCTAAAGCTGAAAATGGTGACCTTGGCTGGCATCTTTATGGTATTTTATCGGAAACAACGGGGACTTCTATACCCGACGACTACGCCTTCGCTTTGAGCGTAGGCGCTTTAAGCCAGCCGCTCTATGACGAAGCCAAAACCAAGAGCGTTGGCTACTGGGTGGTTAAGGTGTTAGACAGAGATGAAGAGGACAAAGAGGTCCAACTTTGGGTAATGTTGCTCGGCAGTGAGCAACAGGCGCAGGAGGTAATAACCAAGCTAGAGAATGGTGAGGATTTTGCTGCTCTGGCTGGGGAGCTTTCCCAAGATAGTGCGTCTAAGGAAAAGGGAGGCGACTTGGGCTGGGTTGGTTTCGATGAAATTAATCCTGTCTATCAGGATTTTGTCATTAATGCTGAGCCGGAAACTTTGAGCCAGCCGGTAAAGGATGAGTCAGTTAGCACTAAAGAGGGATACTGGCTGGTAAAGGTCTTAGAGAAAGAGGATAATAGGCAGATTGAGGAGAGTGATAGGGATGTGTTGAAGGCTAAGGTTCTTGAGGAGTGGGTCTCTTCGCTGTGGGATAACCCGGAGAATAAAGTTGAGAGCTATCTGGATGATGAGCAAAAGGCGTGGGCAATAGAGCAAGCTATGAAACATATAACTATATGAAGGAACTAGGCAATGAAGAAGCAGAGCATTGGCATTGGCTTAATAGGGCTGGGGGTGGTCGGTGGTCAAGTAGCCAGGGTCTTAATAGATAAGGCAGAGGTTTTGGCGGAGCAGGTTGGCTGTCCTCTTGTCTTGCGGAAGGTAGCGGTGCGGGACTTGTTTAAGAAGCGTTTACCCGAGGTGGCTTCTCTCCTTACCACCGATGCTGACGAGATTCTTAATAACCCGGAGATAGATATTGTCGTTGAGGCAATAGGCGGCGAGATTCCAGCCATAGACTATTTAACCAAGGCGCTGTTGGTTGGTAAGCATGTGGTTACCTCCAATAAGGAGGTTATTGCCAAGCACGGGGTAGAACTACTGACCTTAGCTCAACAGCGTGGGGTGGGGCTGCATTATGAAGCTGCCGTAGGTGGCGGCATCCCGCTCATCAGCCCCTTTCAGCGTGACCTGTTAGCCAATAAGATAAGTGGTATTTATGCCATAATAAATGGGACTACCAACTTTATCCTCACCAAGATGGCTAGAGAGGGGGTGGAATTCTCTTCAGCTCTTAAACGAGCTCAGGAGTTAGGCTATGCTGAGCCCAACCCCCGGGACGATGTTGAGGGGATAGATGCTGCCTATAAGCTGGCTATTCTGGCGTCTTTAGCCTTTCAGAGTCAAGTTCGACCCGAGGATATTTATTGTGAGGGGATTTCACGACTTAGTAGTCGTGATTTCCAGTACGCTCGGGAGCTTGGCTTTGCTATAAAGCTTCTGGCTATAGCCAAACAGAGTGATGAGTCAATTGAAGTCCGGGTTCACCCGGTTTTTATCCCTGAAGACACTTTTCTGGCTAAGGTTGATGGTGTTTATAATGCTATCCAGGTTGAAGGCGACCTGGTGGGCAAGGTGCTTTTCTTTGGTGAAGGGGCTGGAGCTCTACCTACCAGTAGTGCCGTGATAGCTGATATTGTGGCAGCTGCCAATGATGTTATCCTGGGCGTTGGCAGTAGAGTCAAGTGGGGAACGCAGCCGGGTAAAGACATCAAACCTATGGCTGAGATTAAAACGCGGTACTATCTCAGACTCAATGTTGCCGACCGCCCTGGAGTTTTAGCTCAGATTGCCAAGGTTTTGGGCGACCATCAAATTAGTATTTCTTCGGTCATTCAGAAGCTGGCTGATTCAGTAGCTCAGACCGCTGAAATTGTTATTATGACCCACCCGGCACAGGAAGCGGCAATGCAGCAAGCCCTCGGCGAGCTAACCCATCTAACTACAGTTAATGAGATAAGCAACTTTATCCGGGTTGAGGCTTGAGTGAATACCTAGTCATAAATAAAGTAAGTTCTAGAGAGGCGGAGCCTCTCTAACAAATCAAATCCCCTTCCCCTTGTAAGAGGATAGGGTTGCTATACTGGAATTAAATGAGCATTTGCCAAAGCCAATGATGAAACACGGAGTTCTGGTTAAATATAAAGACCTCCTTCCAGTTACGCCTGATACCCCATTGTTCTCATTAGGGGAGGGAGATACCCCCTTGGTCAGGTGCAGCCAGCTGGAGAGTGAGATTGGCTGTAAGGAGCTATATTTTAAGCTGGAGGGGTGCAATCCTACCGGGTCATTTAAGGACCGGGGCATGGTGGTGGCGGTAGCCAAGGCATTAGAAGCCGGTAGCAAAGCTATAATGTGCGCCTCGACCGGCAATACCAGCGCCTCTGCCGCTGCCTATGCTGCCTATTGTGGGCTTACGGCTATTATTATCGTGCCTGGGGGCAGGATTGCTCTAGGCAAGCTGGCTCAGGCTATTGTCTACAAGGCTAAAATAGTTACCATAGACGGAAGTTTTGACCAGGCGCTAAACCTGGTAAGAAATCTAACCCAGAAGCATCCGGTTACCTTAGTAAACTCGATTAATCCCCATCGGATAGAGGGACAAAAAACGGCTGCCTTTGAGATTGTTGATGCTTTAGGTAAGGCTCCAGACTACCTTTTTATCCCGGTAGGTAACGCTGGTAATATTACCGCCTACTGGAAGGGCTTTGTGGAATATTATCACCGGGGGAAGACGAAGCAAAAACCCAAGATGATGGGGTTTCAAGCCGAGGGTGCTGCCCCTATCGTTCGGGGTTATGTCATTGAGGAGCCACAGACT
>CAYQQD010000106.1:0-3246 GCA_964419575.1 uncultured Dehalococcoidales bacterium
CTCAGCCTCAGGTGTTCTCCGCTACTGCCTATGGTCTGGCAATCCATGACCTCTACTCCCCGGCTAAGAAAGGTAGGCGCTGGGTTACCTTGGCCAAAGGGGGCTAGCTGTTGGATTGATTGGAAGGTATCTCCACCAAGGGCAAGCAGTTCAATTTCAGCATCAATATCTAGGCAAGGGCGGAGGTCAACCCCGGCTAGCTCGGTAGCTGCCAGCTGTAAGAGTGTTTGCTTAAGGCGAGCCAGGTTCTTGGTCGGTAGGGTAAAACCAGCTGCCTGGGAGTGCCCGCCAAACTGAAATAGTAAACCACTGCACTGATTTAGAGCCTGGATAATGTTAAATTCAGGGATGCTTCGGCAACTGCCGCTGCTTATCTCCTTGCCGGTTTTAATGACCACCGCCGGGCGGCAGAATTCATCGGTAAGCTTGCCAGCTACCAGTCCCAGGACTCCACCAGGATAGTCCTCATCGCCGGCTATTAAAAGGGGCATGGCTCCCTGAGCCAATACTTGCTCTCTAGCTTTAGCCAAAGTATTACTGGTTAATTTCTGCCGCTCAGCATTTTTTTGCTCCAGCCATATAGTTAGCCCACGCGCCTCTTGTAGCGAGTCTGTCGTCAGCAATTTATAGCTGGTCATGGCATGGGCTAATCTGCCGGCAGCATTCAACCGCGGGGCTAGAATCCAGGAGATAGTTTCGGCATCAAGATTGCCAATGTTTAATCTAGCCTGAATTATCATTTCTCTAACCCCAAGGCGGGGGGAGGCATTAATTAACTTCAGTCCGTGCTTAACCAGGTATCGATTTTCCCCTAGTAGTGGCATCATATCAGCTACCGTCCCTAGGGCGACCAGGTCTATTAGTTCATCCAGTTGCTTCTCCTTACCAATGCCCTGGAATAGAGCCTGAAGAAGCTTGAAGGCTACCCCAACGCCTGCCAGTTCTGAGAAGGGGTAGTTTGAGTTTGGCAGTTTAGGATTAACCACGGCAATAGCCGGCGGGATTACCGACGGAGGGATATGATGGTCGGTGATAATTATATCCAGCCCTATCCTCCGTGCCTTCTTAACCTGGGAAAAGGCAGTAATTCCACAATCAACGGTGATGATTAGGCTAAAACCTTGTTGGGAAAGGTTCTCTAGGGTAGCGGTTTTAAGCCCATAGCCTTCGGTCAAGCGATGTGGTATGTACGGGGTGACCTTGCCGCCGAGGCTGGATAGAGCCTGAACCAGTAAGGCAGTGCCAGTGATGCCATCAACGTCAAAGTCTCCATAAATAGCAATGTTTTCACCGGATAGCAGAGCCTGGTAAATTCTGGCTACCGCCCGGTGCATATCAGGCAGTAGTAGCGGGTTACCCGACAGGCATTCATCAGCGGCAATGAATGATTTGAACTGGGATGGTTCAGTGAGCCCACGATTATACAAGAGCCGGGCTATCAGAGTTGGGAAGCCCGAGGTTTTAGCCAAATATTCGACTGGGGCTGGTGGTAGAAGGTTCCAACGACTATGATTCAAGTTTATACCTCACCAAATTGTCGAAAGACCAGAACCGAGTTATGACCGCCGAAGCCGAAAGAATTAGACAAGGCAGTGGTAACCTTAGCTTGGCGGGCTACATTAGGCACGTAATCTAAATCGCATTCAGGGTCGGGGTGGGTAAGGTTTATCGTCGGTGGTATTACGCCGTGCTGGATAGCCATGATGCATATTGCTGCTTCAACAGCACCAGCACCGCCAAGCAGATGCCCCATCATTGACTTGGTTGAGCTTATTGGAATGTGATAGGCGGTGTTGCCAAATACAGCTTTTATCGCTTTGGTTTCCATTTTGTCATTAAGTGGGGTAGACGAGCCATGAGCATTAACATAATCAATTTCAGTAGTAGCTAGCCCAGCTTTGTTAAGCGCTATCTGAATAGCTCTTATCACCCCTTCCCCCTCTTCAGATGGCTGGGTGATGTGATAAGCATCGCTACTAACTCCGTAGCCTATAATTTCAGCCAGAATTTTAGCTCCTCGCCTTTGGGCAAAGGAAAGGTCTTCCAGTATAAGGACGGCAGCTCCCTCACCGAGGACGAAGCCATCGCGTTCGGCATCAAAGGGTCGTGAGGCTAACTGTGGCTCATTATTTCGGGTGGAGAGGGCTCTGAGAGCATTGAAGGCGGCAATCCCTATCGGGGTTACTGCTGCCTCACTACCACCAGCCAGCATGGCCTGGGTGTCACCGCGCCTGATGATTTCGTAAGCAGTGCCTATGGCATCTGAGCCACTGGAGCAGGCTGAAGTGGTGGAGAAGTTTGGTCCCTTAGCCCCGAGCAGGATTGATACCTGGGCTGAAGCCATATCGGCAGCCATCATTGATACCAGGAAGGGACTTACCCTATCCGCCCCCCTTTCTAGCAGTATTCTTATTTGCTCAGATAAAGTAAGTAATCCCCCAAACCCGCTGCCGATTATGACGCCGATATTATCCTGACTATCAGGGGTAATTTGTATCCCGGCTTGCTTTACTGCCTGCAGGCTGGCAGCCACCGCTAGCTGGACGAAGCGGTCCATGTGGCGGGCTTCCTTACGGCTGACATAGCCAGTAGGGTCAAATCCTTTTACCTCGCCGGCAAACTTGGTGGCAAAGGGCTCAGGGTCAAATAGGGTAATATAGTCAATGCCAGACCTGCCAGCAATAAGGGCTTTCCAGGTAGAGGGGATATCCAGACCCAGTGGGCATAAAATACCTATACCGGTAACCACAACCCTGTTATTTATTGCTGACATCCAGTTAAATTCTAGGGTGGTATGGCAAATCTATCTCAGCCTAGAGAACCATTTTTCTGCGTTGCTGTTTAAACCACTCCCGGCTATCTTCAACCTTGGGAAGGTTGTCCAGTTCTGCTTGGTTATCAGCGATATACTTCTTGCCCTTTTCCGTGGGTTCTATTTGCAGAACGTAGGTTTTCCAGGCTAGATAACCCTTATCTACCAACCCATCTAAAACATCAGCCCACTCCCTGACCGTCGGCTCCGTCCAGAGGGTTGGTCCAGGGGCATCATAATCCGAAATTATTGTCCGGCAATGCTTACCAATATCAGTCCGCTCAATCATGCCTTTGCGCACCGCATCCATTATCGCCATTTCCATTAATGTTAGCTTCTCTTCAGCCATAGCTAAGCTAACCCTCCTTTTTTATGCCATACATTATACTGTATTCCCCCCGACTCTTCAATTTGACCGGCTGAGAATTTGAAAG
>CAYQQD010000107.1:0-3217 GCA_964419575.1 uncultured Dehalococcoidales bacterium
CTACACTATCCTCTTCGTCGGCAGCGTCAGATGTGTATAAGAGACAGCTAAATGAATTATATTGCCCTTAGGTTTCGGAGTCAAGCCATCGTATATTAGCGTTAGCTTGCTGTTAGGGTTCCTCTGGGCTAGAATTGAGCTAGAGATGATAGTGCTTATGCTTATAGGAGAGATAGAGGAAGCTGTTTTGGAAAGCCTTAGGCAGCCTTTGACCCAGGCCTTTGGTCAAGAAACGAAGATAGGCAATAAAATGCCCTTGCTACGGGAGAGCTACTATCATAATCGCAACCAGTATCTGGCACCTCCACTCCTTTCCCTCATCCCACCCCCCGACTCAGCTAATAGAGCCCTCGGGGTGGTTGATGTCGATATTTTTGCCCCCGGGCTTAATTTCGTCTTTGGCATAGCCGATATCGCCGGCAGAAGAGCCCTCATCTCGTTGAAACGCTTGAGGCAAGAGTTCTACGGCTTGCCTCGGGACGAAAAACTCTTTCTGAAGCGGGCAACCAAGGAAGCGGTCCACGAGCTAGGACACACCTATGGACTTGAGCATTGCCCTAACCCCGTCTGTGTCATGCATTTTTCTAACTGCCTCCATGATACTGATATAAAGAGCTGGGAATTTTGCCCCGACTGTCAACAGAAGGTTAATAAAATACAGCAGGTCGGAGATGGCTGAGGAGCGCATTAGGCAAGCCTTACTTTATGAAAACCTCGGGGACAAGGTGCAGTGTCACACCTGTGAAAGGCGCTGTCTAATCCCTGAGGGAGAGTTAGGCTTCTGCGCCTCCAGAAAGAACATCGGTGGGCAGCTTTATACCTTGGGGTACGGTGATATTTCTTCCATCAGCGCCAATCCGATTGAAAAGAAGCCCTTCTTTCATTTCTATCCGGGGACAAAAGCCTTGACCATTGGTAGCTGGTCATGTAACTTTACCTGCCCCTGGTGTCAAAATTACGACATAAGTAAATCGCCTCAGAACATAGGCAAGGGGCAGTATATAAGCCCGGCAGAATTTGTTGAACTCGTCGGGCAACATCATTGCCAGGGGACTAGCGTCTCTTTCAATGAGCCGACTATGCTCTTTGAGTACTCTCTGGATATCTTCGACTTGGCTAGGGATAGAGGCTATTATAATACTTATGTTACCAACGGCTACATGACTGAACCGGCGCTGGAAATGCTGGTGGCTCACGGCTTGAACGCAGCGAATATTGATATCAAGGGTGAGGCTGAAGCGGTCAAGAGGTTCTGTACTGCTGATGTCAACGTAGTCTGGAGAAACGCTGCCCTAGCCAAAGGGCGCGGGGTATGGGTTGAGCTAACCACGCTGATTATACCGAGTATAAATGATGCTGAAACCGGGTTAAGCCGGATAGCACAAAGAATCAAGAGAGAGCTGGGGGTTGATACTCCGTGGCATGTTACTGGTTACTACCCGGCATACAAATTCAGAAACGAGTTATACATTCCCCCGACACCAGTGAGCACTTTAGAGAAGACAAGAGCTATCGGTAAGGCAGAGGGATTGAATTATGTATATGTAGGCAATGTGCCCGGACACCGGTATGAAAATACCTACTGCCCTAAATGTAACCAACCTCTGATTAAGCGCTACGGCTTCAGCGTAACCGAGTACAGCGTCGGCTCAGATAAGCGTTGCCCTTACTGCGGGGAGGATATTCCCATCATAGGACCACAGGTTCCAAACCTAAACAAGATTGGGTAAAAAAATGGAACAGCTACATAGAGTTAAGGTTGGCTGCTGTGGTTTCCCCTGCAGCCGAAAGGATTACTTCAGCCAATTCAAGATGGTGGAAGTCCAGCAGAGCTTCTACAAGATGCCTAAACTTGAGACTGCCCGAGGCTGGCGGGAACAAGCCCCACCTGACTTTGAGTTCACCCTAAAGGCATGGCAGCTAATAACCCATCCCCCATCCAGTCCTACCTATCGCAAGGCAGGCATCGAAATCCCCTCAGCTAGGCAAGAGCACTATGGATTCTTTAGACCCACTGAGGAAGTGCATAAAGCCTGGGAAGAAACTAAGCAATTCGCCCGGACACTTGGGGCTAAGGTCATAGTTTTTCAGTGCCCGGCTTCTTTTGAAGAAAACAGACAAAATATTGGCCATATAATTAAATTCTTCCAACTTGTGGGAAGGACCGAGTTCCTATTTGCCTGGGAGCCAAGGGGCAAGTGGAGTGAGCAGACAATCAAAGACCTGTGCCACCAGCTAGGGCTAATTCACTGCGTTGACCCGTCAGTCAGAATGCCGTTATTTGGACAGCCCTGGTACCTTCGCCTGCACGGAGAACCTCATTACCGCCACCAATACTCTGAAGAGGAGTTGATACAGCTCAAGAGCCGGCTACAGGACAGGGAAAGCTATGTCCTGTTCAATAACATTAATATGTACCACGATGCCCTAGTTTTTGACCGCTTGCTCACGGGGGATTAGTAGTAATCACCGAGCAGGTGGATGTTACCCAACCTCACCCGTTTCAGTCCTTGTCTTTTTGCCTCTGCCAAGCATTCTTCAGCGTGACGACGAGAGGTCGGTGGCAGGTCCCGCATCATAAATTGGGGGTGGAAGGCAAGGAGAGCATAAGGAATATCAGGGCTAATCGAGGCAATAAAGGCAGCAATCTTTGAGATTTCCCCCCTATCTATGTATCCCGGGACAAGCAAAGTGCTGGCGACCAAGAATGGGGGCACCGTCCTTTTTCTAGCATACTCAGCCAAAAGCTTAAAGTTTTCCAGGGTTCTTTTATTACTTACCCCACAGAGGGCAATGTGCAGTCCCTCACTCCAGGCTTTGAGGTCAAACTTGATACAACCACCAGAGTTAAGGGAAAGCTCAGCCGCCTGGCTTAATAATGCCGGATGCATTGAGCCATTGGTCTCCCAGCAGATGCGCAGAATCCTGTCTTTATTTTCGGCTAAAGCCAGCCGGGAGGCACGAAGGGCATGAGGCAACTGCGGTGACGGGTCACCACCAAAGTAGCATATGCAAGCGGTGCGGTCATCAACCGCCTCAGCCAGCTCTAAGGCATCAACCTTGCTCTCCTTGGTTGCTGAGTAGCGATAGTGCCAGTTCTGGCAGAAGAGACAATCAAAGGAACAGGCTTGATAGAAGACCGCCAGATTTTTGTAGCCATATTCAGCGCCCTGGGAGTAGGCAAATTGAGGGTAACCAACCCCGGTCCCGCCGGGAC
>CAYQQD010000108.1:0-3209 GCA_964419575.1 uncultured Dehalococcoidales bacterium
GCGCCAGATGTTACCACCACCGACAACAACCCCTACCCCCACCCCCATTTCTATCACCTGTTTAATCTGTTTGACTATCATGGTCAGGGTAGAGGAATCGATGCCATAATCGGTTTTACCGGCGAAAGCCTCGCCGCTAAGTTTAAGTAATACCCGCTTATACTTTGGAGTGATCATTGGTTAACACCTATCTACCCAATTCAAATCTGGCGAATCTACTTACTTTGATGTTCTCTCCTACCTTGGCAATAGTCTCAGTAATAATATCTTGAACTGTCTTGCTCGGGTCCTTAATGTAGGGCTGGTGAAGCAGGCATGCTACCGCGGGTTCTATGGTATCACCAAAGGGGGCATCATCAATTGAGATAAATTGAGGAGGCATGGCGGCTACTTGCATTGCCAAATTGTGAGCCAGCTCCCTAAATTCGTCAGTACGGGCAACAAAGTCGGTTTCGCAGTTGACTTCAACCATGGCACCAATTTGCCCCCCGGTATGGATGTAGGCTTCAATGATTCCCTGGGTAGCAGAACGTTTTGCTTTCTTTTGTGCCTGAAGGTAGCCTTTCTGCTTCAGAATCTGGATTGCCTTTTCCGTATCCCCTTCAGCTTCAAGGAGAGCGCTCCTGCAATCCATAACTCCAGCACCACACTGGTCCCTTAACTCCTTGATTTTGGCTACTGGAATCTTCAACCTCTACCCCTCCGGCTTATTCATCAGGGGTGAAAATAACTGGCTCGGCAGCCTCAAGTTCCTCCAAGCCCTCTGCTGCTTCCTCGGTTGGAGCCACTGCCTCACCAGTTTTACCCTCAACCACTGCATCGGCAATACTACTGCATATTAGCTTGATGGCTTTAATGGCATCGTCATTGGCGGGGATAGGGTAATCAATATCAGCCGGGTTACAATTGGTATCTACAATAGCCACCACTGGTATTCCTACACGTTTGGCCTCGGCTAGGGCAATCCTTTCCTTGATAACGTCAACAATGAACAATGCTGACGGTAGACTGGTCATCTCTTTGAGACCACCTATCTGTCGGTTGAGGCGTAGAATTTCTCTATCAAACTTTAGGGCTTCCTTCTTGAGTAGGCGGTTAAACTCGCCCTTAGTTTGCTGGTCTTCTAAACGGACTAGGTAGTCTATGCGGGTCTGGATAGTAGTAAAGTTGGTCAGTACTCCGCCCAGCCAGCGTTGGTTGACATAAGGCATACCGCAGCGTTTAGCCTCTTCCTCTATTGCCTCTTGAGCCTGTTTCTTAGTGCCGACAAAAAGGATAGTGCCGCCCTCGGCTACCAGCTGCCGAATAAACTCGCAGGCTTTGTCTAACATGCTGATGGTTTGCTCTAGGTCAATGATGTGAATGCCATTGCGCCGGGTAAAGATGTAGCTCTTCATGCGGGGGTGCCAATAACTGGTCTGGTGCCCGAAGTGGGCACCGGCCTCTAACAGCTGCTTAATATTCACTGCATTTGGCAATCTTAAACTCCTTCTGATTACCCCATAGTATAGCATACCCTTTGGTGTTGAGCAACAACAGGACAGAGGTGACAAAATGTATCAATTAGGTTTATTATTAATAGGAAAAGGGGAGCGATGAAGCCGATAAGGATTATACCCTGCCTCGATGTTAAGGACGGAAAAGTAGTTAAAGGGGTGAAGTTTGAAAACCTTAGGGATGTCCGCGACCCGGTAGAAGCGGCGGCAGCTTACTGCGGTGAGGGCGCTGATGAGCTTGTTTTTCTTGATATCTTTGCCACCGTGGAGGGTAGAAAGACAAGGTTGGAGTGGGTCAGGAAGGTCTGCCAGGTAGTTACTATCCCCTTTGCTGTCGGTGGTGGCATAGGTAGCATTGAGGATATGAGGGCATTACTTGACATTGGCGTGGACAAGGTCTCTATAAACACAGCTGCCGTCAGGGAGCCAGACCTCATAGCCAGAGCAGTCAAGGAATTTGGTAAAGATAGGCTGGTGGTAGCCATTGATGGCAGGAAGAATGCGGTGGGAAGCGGTTCTCCCAGATTGGAGGTGGTAGTGCGGAGTGGTAGTGAGGCTACGGGCATAGAGCTGGTTGGCTGGGCAAAGTGGGCAGAGGAATTAGGGGCAGGTGAGATTTTGCTTACCAGCAAGGACGCTGACGGGACAAAGGAAGGGTATGATTTAGAGATGACCAGAGCAGTGGCAGAAGCAGTCCATATCCCGGTTGTTGCTTCTGGAGGGGCAGGCAAGCTAGAGCATCTCTACGATGCTGTGGTAATGGGTAAAGCCTCAGCCCTGCTGGCGGCTTCAATCTTCCATCTCGGTGAAATCTCAATCTGGCAAGCTAAGCAATACCTGAAAGAAAGGGGAATGCCGGTCAGAATATAGCAACTCAAGAAAGCGCAGGAGACAAAGATGCAAATCAAGAAAACTTACCAAGGCGTAAATCCGGAATTACTTTATGATGAGATAAGGGACTTTACTCTAAAGCAGGGGACAGTTATAGGTGAGGCAAAATTGGAGACATACTCTTTGCCCAGTGAGACATCATCGTTTATTTCTCGTGGTACGCTAACCTTTAAGATTCAGGGCGAGTCGGGCGGAAAAGAGTGTCTCAGGGCACATATCGTGGGCTCGGCTAAAGGTGAGACCAAAGTTATGCTTGACATAAATGAGGAGCTCTTCCCTGGGGAAAAGATTAATGCTTTGCAAAATGACCTAAACTTTATTTTTGGCTCATACGAAGTAAAGCACCGTTAAGGGTTTCTTTAGACAATCAGCAAGTGGAGTTAATACGAGGATAGTTCGCCAACGCTCGAGTACCAGAACTAATGCTATATGCCAGCACTGTGGTAAGGAGTCACCCCTTATTTCCCAAGCCCTGGGACTATGCTTGGATTGTATTCGACAGGACTTTAAGCAAGTCCTCCCCCTGATTGAGAAAGCCCACAGTCAGGCAAGAAACCTGTTTAGCCTCCCATTTCAGCCTCCGCGGAGCGAGGTCGGGCTCCAATGTCACATCTGTGTCAATGAATGTCGTGTCTCCCAGGGTAGCCGGGGCTATTGCGGGTTACGCACCAACCGGGAAAGCAGGTTTAGGGGTGCCACGGCGAGCAAGGGCAATGTCAGTTGGTATTATGACCCCTTGCCTACCAACTGCGTGGCTGATTGGGTCTGTCCCGGCGGGACCGGGGTTGGTTACCCTCAATTTGCCTACTCCCAGGGCGCTGA
>CAYQQD010000109.1:0-3206 GCA_964419575.1 uncultured Dehalococcoidales bacterium
CAGCTTCTTTAAGTCGTTGCAGAGCCATCTTATCCTGCCTGAGGTCTATTCCCTGGTCTCGCTTGAACTCATCACACAGCCAGTCCATAATCCTCTGGTCAAAGTCATCGCCACCGAGGTGGGTATCACCGCTGGTGGACTTGACCTGGAAGGTGCCCTCGCCAATCTCAAGGATGGAGATGTCAAAAGTCCCCCCACCGAGGTCATAGACGGCGATGGTCTCCTCACCCTTCTTGTCCAATCCATAGGCTAGAGAGGCAGCGGTTGGCTCATTAATTATCCTCAGCACATTGAGCCCGGCTATGGTGCCAGCATCTTTGGTTGCCTGCCGCTGGGCATCATTGAAGTAAGCCGGTACAGTGATGACGGCATCAGTAACTTTCTCGCCCAGGTAAGCCTCGGCATCAGTCTTTAGTTTTTGCAGAATCGTAGCCGAAATTTCCTCCGGCCGATACTCCTTTCCCCCCATCACTACCCGCACCTCATTATTAGGTCCTTTTGTCACCTTATAAGTCTTGCGGCGGGCGTCTTCCTCTACCGGCAGCTCTCGTCCTGCTGGCTCTCCCCACTTACGCCCCATGAATCGCTTAATACTGTGGATGGTGTTCTCTGGGTTAATGATAGCCTGACGCCTAGCTATTTGTCCGACAAGTCGTTCCCCATTCTTACTTATCGCTACTACTGAAGGGAAAAGAGTGCCTCCCTCAGCCGAAGGGATAACTACCGGCTCTCCAGCCTGCATCACGGCTACTTCACTGAACGTTGTTCCTAAATCAATTCCTACAGCCTTTGCCATGGTCTATTCCTCCTTTTTCTCCTCTGCTCCATTTCCGACTACTACTCGAGCAGCCCGAATGACCTTATCGTGTAATTTGTAACCCTTGAGTAGCTCTCCAACAACTATCCCCTCTTTACCTTTACCTTGCCTGACGGCTTCGTGGAAGTTGGGGTCGAAAGGTTCCCCCAGCGCCTTAATTGGCGTGAGTCCTTGGGCTTCTAGGGTTGTTTGGAGCTTGCGCCAGATGAGCCTGACGCCATCTACCCAGCTCGCATTGGCGAGGCGAGGTGGAATGGCAGCGAAGGCCCGCTCCAGGTCATCAAGAATGGGCAAGAGGCTGAGCATAAGCGTAGCATTGGCAAACTTGCTGACCTCGGCCATTTCCTGTTCACTGCGCCGTTTATAGTTAATGAAGTCTGCCTGGGCTCTCTGCCAGCCTGCCAGATTAGCCTGCGCCTTTTCCTTTGCCTCAGCCAGGGCTTGTTTTAACGCCTCTACATCCTCTATCCCAGCAACCTCTGGCTCTACTTCTTTTGTTACACTTTCTTCTGGGTCTTGGTGTATCATTTATCTACCTCACCCCCTTGGTCCCCCTCTCCTTCAAAGGAGAGGGGGATGGGTTATGTAAGAGGGGGCTCCGCCCCTCTTTAACTCTCCTTTGAGGCTACCACTTTTGTACGAAATACAGCAAGAGCGACCCAGGTAGTAACGATATTAGCAGCGCACCAGCGATTCCCGAGAGACCAGCATTGTTTATCGCATTAGCTATTGCACCTTCGCCAGCAATGACGAGTTGAATGCTTACATAGGCGATGATTGGTAAAAGTATCAGCATTACTACCATTTCGCCAAATCCCCGCATTTTAATAAACCTCCTGTATTATTTAGCCTCAAGCTGGTGTTTCTCTCACATATAGCTCAGCTACCAGCTCACTCAGCACTGAGGCAAGGTAGCTTACCGAGGAGATGGCACGGGCGTAGGGCATTCGGGTGGGACCAATTACACCTATGGTGCCAACGGCGTCGTCAGGTAAACCGTATCGGCTAGTGACCACGCTGTAATCCTGGATAACCTTTGCCTCATTCTCCTTACCTATGACTACACGCACCCCGGGACCGGTTAGTCCTCGGGGGGCGATAATCCTCAGCAGGCTTCTGTGGTCAACTAATTCCATCAAGGGCAGCATCCGCTGGTTGTAGGCAAATTCCGGCTGGTTAAGCATAAAGTGCAGACCGTCAAGATAAGGCTCCTCGTGCTCCAGTTCATCTTCAACCTGCATCATCTTTACCAGGCAATCAGTTAGCTGTTGTTCAATGGGGGAGAGGCTTATGTCTTTAGCTAAAATCTGCGGTCTGGTCAAGCCAGAATAAGCTGCGTTTAGTCTGTTGGCAATTGCCATCAACTTTGGTTGAGACATAATCTGGTCAAAGGTTATTAACTGTTGCTTTACTTTAGCTCCCCGAAGGGCAAGAACAATCAATGCCAATGAGTCTCGTAAGGCAATCAGCTCTAAGTGCTTGAATTGACAGTTTGCCGGCTTAGGCATAGTAACTATCGCCATATTTTGAACCAACTGGGCTACGAGTTTTGCTGCTAGCCTTAGCCACTCCTCCAGTTCCTTTTCCACCTGGTGGAAGAGGTGGCGTATCAAGAGCTGCTCGGCTAAAGGGAGTTCGATGTCACTCAGAGACTCCACATAGTAGCGGTAGCCTTTATCTGAAGGTATGCTTCCAGCTGAAGGGTGGCAGCGGGTAATATAGCCCTCCTGCTCTAGGTGTGCCATCTCATTACGGATAGTAGCCGGACTTACCTGCAGCTCATAGTCATTGACCAGGCTCTGTGATGGTATCGGTGTCGCCCTAACGATATATTGCCCCACTATAGATTTAAGTATTTTCTCTGTCCTAGGGGATAACATTGTTACCTCCGTTAGCAGTCTAAGCCTGAGACTGCTAATTACGATTTAATCTATCACTTCTAGCCGTTATTGTCAAGAGAGTGCTGTTGCAAAAAGGTATTGTTAAAATTTTAAATAATCATTGCAATTAACCCTTGACAAACCCAATAATAGGTGTTATACTGTTAGCGAAAATGAGGAAGTTAGAGACATAAAATAATAAGTGGTGATTGATAGCCAAGCAGGCGGCTTGGTGATTAATCACCAAGCCGTTTTTGTGTTTAAAGAGCACGTTAACAATTGAATATTAGGGCTAATCTTAAGTCTGAAGCAGGTCAAGCGGGTAAAGCATGCGGTGGATGCCTTGGCATCAAGGGCCGAAGAAGGGCGTGGCAAGACTGCGAAAAGCCTCGGTGAGCTGTCGAGCAAGCCTAGCCGGGGATTCCCGAATGGGGTAACCCGCTCAGGTAAAACCTGAGCACCCCCAGCTGAACACATAGGCTGGGAGGAGGTAAGCAGGGGAAGTGAAA
>CAYQQD010000110.1:0-3167 GCA_964419575.1 uncultured Dehalococcoidales bacterium
GGGTCATCTTTTCTCTCATGCTCGGGCTTGCCTTCCTGTTTATGGGGCTGATGCCCGGTACTAAATCAGCCGCCCTGGAATTGCTATGGGGCAGCATTCTGACCAATACCCGAAGCGATGTCATGCTACTGGGGATAGTAGCTGCAGTAGTAGTAGGCTTGGTCTTTGCTTTCTACAAGGAGTTTCAGGCTACCATTTTTCACCGTGATATGGCCCGCTCGGTCGGTATCTCGGCGACAATCATTTTGTATGGCATCCTGTTTTTGACCGGGGCGACCATCACGGTATCGCTACGCTCCATTGGCGGGCTGCTTATCTTCAGCCTCATTTTGAACCCAGCGGCGGCTGCCTACCAGCTTACCTACAGCATGAAGCGGATGTTTCTCCTTTCCGCCGGTTTTGCTGTTCTTTCCGGCTGGGTAGGTCTGCTTATGTCCTACCTGCTCAACATTCCCAGTGGAGCGACCATAGTGATTGTTTCCTCAGCAATCTTTGGTATTGCGACTATTTTGTCGCCGAAGCGGAAGGTAAAGCCGTGGCAGAAGAAACCGCTAGTGGAGGGGAAATGATCAGGACATATTTCAACCACAGGGCAGTTATCTGGGATGAGACCAATTCAGAGACGGATATTAGTAAGCTGGAACAAATGGCGAAGCGCCTTAATATTAAGCCCGGAGCTACAGTGCTTGATGTTGGGTGTGGCACCGGTGTATTCATCCCCTTTCTATTAAGCCGGGTTAGAAGGGAGGGGAGGCTAGTGGCTCTGGACTTTGCTGAGGAAATGCTAAATAGAGCCTGGGCTAAAGGCTTTAATGTTGCCTACCTTCACGCCGATGTAACCAGCATACCCGTCGGTGATGAAGTATTTGATGTCGTAGTGTGCTACTCCAGCTTTCCCCACTTTCAGGACAAGCCAAGAGCCCTGGCTGAAATTAACCGGGTAACCAAAAGCGGTGGTCGGCTATTAATCTGCCACACCTCAAGTCGGGCTGTGGTTAACCAGCTTCACCGCCAAATCCCAGCCGTGGAAAACGATACCATTCCTGACGAGCAAGAGATGCAATTTTTGCTGTCGTGGGCTGGATTTACCAATATTAAGATAGAGGATAGCAGCCAGAGTTATCTGGCTGGGGCGAGGAAGCCTAGATTAGCTTAAGGGTCTGTGGCTCAAGCTCAAGGCTGATGTCTAGAGCCTTGGTGGAGTGGGTGAGGGCACCGACGGAGATAAAATCAACCCCGGTCATGGCTACAGCGCGGACATTGTCTAAGGTGATGCCTCCTGAGGCTTCAATCTTAACCTCACTTGGGACTAAGCTAACTACACGGCGCATTTCATCCGGGCTCATGTTATCCAGCATGATAATATCAGCCCCGGCTTCAGCGGCATCAAGGGCTTCCTGAATAGTGCTGGCTTCAACCTCAACCTTTACCCCCTTGGGGGCATTCTGCTTAGCCTTGGCTACAATATCCTTTATATTCATGCCCAGGGCGCGAAGTGCGGCGAGGTGGTTATCCTTAATCAGGATGCCGTCACCCAAATGGAAGCGGTGGTTTTGCCCGCCGCCGATGCGCACAGCATACTTTTCCAATAACCTGAGACCGGGGGTGGTCTTACGGGTATCGGTAATTTTTACCTTGAGCCCCTTTGTTTTGGCGATGAATTGGGCGGTCAGTGAAGCGATGCCACTGAGCCTCTGCAGGAAATTGAGGGCTACCCGCTCGGCTTTGAGGATACTTATTACATTACCGAAGATGGTGGCGACTATGTCTCCGGGTTTAACCCTGGCTCCGTCTTTAATCAGCAGTTCAACCTTAAGCGACGGGTCAACCCTAAGGAATACCCTCCTGGCGACTTCGCCACCGGCGATTATCCCTTCTGCCTTAGCCAGTATGGATGCCTTCCCCTGGAGCTCAGGTGGTATCAGCCCCTCGCTGGTGATATCACCGTGGCTTATATCCTCAGCCAGGGCAAGGTCAATGATGCTGTCAATTTGTTCATTAGATAATTGGAGTTTATTTATCAACCCTATCCCCTTTATCCCCTTCCCCTTGATAAGGGGAAGGGGAAGATAGTTTTATATTCTACCTCACCCCCTTTTCCCCTCTCCTTCAAAGGAGAGGGGAAATGTTTTGTAAGAGGGACTACGTCCCTCTTTGACGCCCTGTAATATTTTGGGGCTTCGCCCCTCTTAAACTCCCCTTGACTACTATTTTGAGTAAGGGCAGGGGGAATTGGGTATAAGAGAGGCGAAACCTCTCTTTGACCCTCCGTCATAAGAAAAGAATCGAATGGACGAGCCCCCTTTAATTTATCCTCAACATTAACTAACTGCCAGCATGCGGGCGAGGGCTTGTTTGGCTTTTAGTCTTATCTCTTCGGGAACGGTTACTATATTCTGTCTTAATTCCATAGTCCGTGCCAGGGTTTCCAGGGTGGTCTTCTTCATATCGGCGCAGACTTGACCGGGTGAGATTAGGTAGAAGGACTTTTCTGGGTTCTCTTTGCGTAAGCGGTGAAGTATGCCTTTCTCGGTGCCAATAATGAAGCTTTTAGCTGAAGATGCCTTGGCATAGCGGAGCATCTGTGAGGTGCTGAGGGCAGCGTCAGCTAAAGCTATCACTTGAGGTCGGCACTCAGGGTGAACCAATACCTGGGCGTCAGGGTGGAGCCTTTTGGCTATTTTTACCTGCTCGGGCCTAATGTGATGGTGGACGTAGCAAAATCCGGGGTAGAGGATAATATTCTTTTTAGTCTGGGTTGAAATGTAATGCCCGAGGTTCTGGTCGGGGACAAAGAGTATGTCATTATTGGCTACCGATTCTACCACCTGGACACCATTAGCCGAGGTGCAGCAAATATCGCTTTCCGCCTTGACTTCGGCTGATGAATTGACATAGCAGACGACCGCTGCTTCGGGGTATCTTCGTTTCCATCGTCTTGAGTCACCACTGTTAATCATATCGGCTAGCGGGCAGCCAGCACTACCTTCTGCCAGCAGGACGGTGCGCTCAGGGTTGAGGATAGCGGCGGTTTCAGCCATAAAATGTACACCACAGAAGACAATGGTCGGGGCATCTATCTGGGTGCACTGGCGGGATAGTTCCAGGGAGTCGCCGACGAAGTCGGCTATATCCTGGACCTCAGGTCGCTGGTAATTGTGGGCAAC
>CAYQQD010000111.1:0-3140 GCA_964419575.1 uncultured Dehalococcoidales bacterium
TCGTCGTTTCCACCATAGGAAGTAAGCCAGCACTCCACCAATTATTACCACAGCAACAACACCGACAATCACCCAGACCCACCAAGGTATACCCGCTTTCGGGACTATCACTTGTGGCGCCCTGACGGTAAAGGTGCCTGATAGACCGTTGACATTTACGGTATAAGTTCCGGCAGCACCTTGGGCTGTGGTGAAGCTTACCGTTTGGCTGGCACCGCCAGCTAGAGTTACCTTCTTAGCCTCCACCACTACATCATCTATCTTGAGGGTTACCTCATAGCTACCGGTGAGGTCGCCGGTGTTAGTGACAACGACGCTGATGGTTACTGTTTGAGCGATGTCAACCTCTTTCGGCGATATGGTCAAAGTACCGGTAGTAAAGGCGGCTGGTTTGGGGGGTAGTGCCGCTGGCCTAACAGTGAAGGTACCACTCAGGCCGTTGACTTTGACAGTATGGGTGCCGACGACATCTTTAGCCGTATCAAAGGTTAGCGTTTCACTGTCGCCACCAGCCAGAGTTAATACCTGAGTAGCCACTGTTATATCGTCTATCTTAAGGGTTACCTCATAGCTACCGGTGAGGTCGCCGGTGTTAGTGACAACGAAACTGATAGTTATGCTCTCTCCAATATCAGCCTCGCTTGGAGATATGGTTAAGGAGCCGACAGTGAAGGCAGCGGGGCGTGAGGGGACCAGGATGGTAAAGGCAGTGAAATGGCTTATCGGGGCACTGATGGTACGGGTTGTCGGGTTAACAGTGCAGCCCGTAAGTTCAACCCACTTGCCCGCAACCTTATCCCATATAGCGATGACCAGCTTTTTTTCGTTAGCCCCTTTTGGCAATTTACTAGGGTCATAGGTGAAGGTGAGGGTTATCGGCGGTGAGAAGGTAGTGTCCTCAGGTCCAAAGTCATAGGTCAAGCCAACAACACTAGCATTTGTCGGCGGAGCAGGTGGCTTTTTCATCTCAACCATAATTATCCCGTCTAAGGGCTTGCCTGTCTTGTCTAGAGCCTTGGTGCCCCTATTTATGGTTAGCTGGCATACGTTATCCGATGATTTAGCCACAACATTCTCGGTAATTACCCCAGCAGTGTCAATCTTGTTGGTAAGCGAGGTAAATCCCGGATATGCTGGGATTACGATGACACCGCCCCCAGCCTCATAGCCATAGCCTTGGGCATAGCAAAGCGTAGCTGGTGGGGCGAGCCACAATAAAGTAGCCACTACTATGGTCAGAGAAAATATCGACATCATCTTAGAATAGCGCTTGTTTTTCATGTCTTATTACCTCCTTTTTCAAAGTAATATTATATTGTGGAGTCACCGGTCATTTTTGAAGGCTAGGGTCAAGCTCTATTGCCTTATTATAGTCAGCGATGGCTTGTTCATATTGTCCCAGTTCGGTATAGGCCCAGCCCCGGCAGTTATAGGCAAAGGCAAGGCTGGGGTCAAGCTCTATTGCCTTGGTGCAGTCGGCGATGGCTTCTTTGTATTGTCCCAGTTTGACGTAGACCCAGCCCCGGTTGCAGTAGGCAATGGCAAGGCTAGGGTCAAGCTCTATAGCCTTGGTGAAAGCGATGGTTGCTTTCTGGTATTCTCCTTTACCGTTGTAAAAAACTCCCTGGCTGTTGCAGGCAGCGGCGGTATCGGCGACCGGTGAAGCAAACCACACTGAGACGGCAATAGCACAGACCAAAACAATGGGTATGGCTATCTTAGATAGCCTTCGGTAGTTTGCCAGATTTCTCGTTATACCAATTCCCTCTTTTTTAATCCGGGTCTTTTCCTGAGTGCGGCTTGCTCTCAGCAATTGCAGAGTCTCTCGGTTCCTTAATATCTGAGCTATGTCAGCAGGCATCTTGCCGGCTAGAAGCATTAGCTCATCTTTGTCAGCGTTTAGCACCTCAGCCAGTCTCAACATTACCTTCATACTCGGAGGAGGCATAACTCCGCTCTCAATCTTGCTGAGGTAGGAAAAGTGAATCCCGCACTTATCCGCTAGCTCTCTCTGGCTGAGACCAGCCTGTTTTCGCAGCTCTCTTAATCTCGCCCCAAATTCCCCAGTTTCCATACTTACACTATAAACCTAAATAGAAATTGGGCTTTGAGTAGAATATAAAGTATGTTGAATAAAAAGTCAAGTCTTTTCTAGGACTTTTGGCGAAATAATATCATTTATTTAGACTATTGTCAAGCATTGAATAAAAAGTCAACAAATTATTCTGTCGTCTGGGCTTTCTTAAGCAGGTAGATATTCTTCGCCACCTCTATCAGGTCAGGATTGTTACAACTATAGTTAATATTCTTGTTTTGCTCTCTATCGTAAACGCGAGTATAGATGATAGAGATTCCGTTTGCCCTTAGCATAGCGGTGTCGATGCTACCATTTCTAAGGAAGGCGTAGGCTTGGTTATCTTTGTCCGTGGGGTAGGTGTGTATTCTGGTATAAATGCTTTTATCGGCGATGCCAATAAAGGCGGTAGCCTTCCATGGGTCTAGTATTGCCTTGTCGTAATCTTCGCCGATATTATCCTTAGTCCAAACGAATGCCTGATAGTCTTCCTCATCTATCATGTGGTAGTAAGGAGTATCAAGACGCTCAGGGATAATTAAAGCTAATGTTAAACCAACAAGGACCAGGTACAGAAATTTTCCGACATTTTGAGTGATAATAGGCGACTTTAACGACTTGCTGAGTCTTGTTGGTAACTTGAGCTTCTTCACCTCGGCGAGTCCAGCCCCGGCAACAATGCTCATCATCAGCATCAGATACATCAGACCACGCTCGTACACTATTGGGACTCCGTGGTGAAAGGTGAAGAAGCTAACCAGCATTAGCAGTACAGCCAGCAAGCCCAGTACCAAACCGTAGTTTTTCTTGCCACCTCTTGTCGCCAAAACGAAAGTGCCCAGGAGGCACAACAGGAGAGGAAGATAACCATAGGTCTGTATGATTCGTGGCAGCTCGACATATTCCGTAAGAGGAGTTAGAGTGAGCAGACTCCTGGCGGTGGGCAGCAGCAGGTTAAATATCCAGGGGAAGATTATCAGGAAAGGCAGTACCAGAGCTAGTCCGAGCCCCAGGCTGTGCTTGAAGTTACCCTTTAGATTGAGTAGGATATATGGAGCGAGCACGA
>CAYQQD010000112.1:0-3097 GCA_964419575.1 uncultured Dehalococcoidales bacterium
ACCAGCCAGTGCCTCCTTAGTAGTAAAGCCAGTAGCGATGAGGGTCAACCGGACCTCATTGCTCATGCGAGGGTCAAGGGCAACACCGAAGATAACATTTGCCTCTGGGTCAACGCTTTGCCGAATGGACTCAGCAGCCTCATTAACTTCATAAAGGGTGAGGTCATTACCACCGGTAACGTTGAACAATGCCCCGGTTGCTCCATCAATAGAGATATCCAGCAGTGGGCTAGCCAGAGCTTCCTTGGCAGCATCCACTGTCCGGTTCTGTCCGGAACCCCGGCCAATGGACATCCATGCCGGACCGGCGTCTTTCATCACCGCCCGAACGTCAGCAAAGTCAAGGTTAATGAGCCCGGGGACAGTGATTACCTCGGCAATTGCCTGCACCCCGTGACACAGGACTTCATCAGCCAACCTGAAAGCACCATCAACACTCGTCTTTTGCTGGCAGAGGTCAAGCAAGCGGTCATTGGGGATGATGATCAAGGTATCCACTTTGTCAATCAGGCCGATAATCCCCTCTTCAGCAACCTGGCTGCGGTGGGTACCCTCAAAAGTGAAGGGTTTGGTGACCACGGAAATGGTGAGCGCACCGCTTTGCTTGGCAATCTCAGTTACCAGTGCTATTGACCCGGTGCCGGTACCACCTCCCATACCGGCAGTGACAAACACCATATCCGCACCAGAAATAACCTGCATAATCTCCTCATGGCTCTCCTCAGCAGCCTTCCGCCCTATTATATGGTCGCCACCGGCACCCAGACCACGGGTACACCGCTCACCGAGCTGAATACGTACCGGTGCCTCTGTAATCGCCAGATGCTGGGCATCGGTATTCATGGCGATGAATTCAACACCATGAATTTCTTCCCGAACCATTCGGGTGACTGCGTTACAACCTGCCCCACCTAGGCCAACAACCTTAATCTTTGCTGGGCTGGGGGCGTAACTTGTTTTTGCCATTTTTCCTCCATTTCTATTTGCTCAATTTGGAGAAGGGCTGAAGAAACTTGGAAATAAAACTTTGGACACGACCTTTAGCTTGCCAACTTTGTATGTCTTCGCCCTTTACCCTCCACAGGAGAAGGCCAACACCGGTGGCACAGGCCGGGTCAAGCAGAGTATCTGAGATACCGTAGAGGTTAATGGGGGTACCAATCCTTACCGGGAGTCGGGTTATTTGGTGCCCCAGTTCAACAATGCCTGGTAGATTGGCGGTGCCTCCGGTAAGCACCAGCCCTGATGGGATGAGCTTGGCATATTCGCTTTGTGGTAACTCCAGTACTATAAGACGGAGGAGCTCCTCAACGCGGATGCGAATAATCTCTGACAGGTCAAGGTAGGAGATGCTATGCCCGTTTTCGGTCAGGGTTCTATCGCTCTCGCCCTCGTTAATGGGCATCACATTCCCGTACTTCCTCTTCATCTCCTCGGCCAGGTCAAAGGAAAGCCCCAAGCCAACAGAAATATCTTGGCTGATTTGATCCCCAGCTACGGACAGGACAGAGGTATGATAGATGCTATCCTCCTTGAGGACGGCGATGCCAGTAGTGCCACCACCGACATCGGCGACTAGGACACCATTTTGTCTCTCTTCTTCGCTAAGGACGGCTTCAGCGCTGGCTAGTGGTGCCAGCACCATACCATCAATATTAATGCCGATGCTGACCAAGCACTTGGTCAGGTTCTGGACCGAGGTTATCCCTGCAGTAATGACATGTGTCTCAACATCTAGGCGGAAGCCGTGCATGCCAATTGGGTTCCTAATCCCTGTTTGACCATCAATAGTATAAGTGCGGGGGATAACATGAAGCACTTTTCGGTCGCTGGGGACTCTGGTGCTGCTGGCAACTTCAAGAACACGTTTTAAGTCTTCAGTGCGCACCAATTGGTCATTACGGGTAATGGCAATAACTCCTTGGCTATTTACCGAGTTAATATGCCTGCCGGTAACACTAATGTAGGCTGATTCTAACCTATAGCCGGCGACCTGTTCGGCTCTTCTTACTGACTGGCGGATTGATTCCTTAACTTCGTGGAAATTGACCACTAGCCCCTTTTGCACCCCTGAAGACGGGGCTATACCAACCCCGAGGATGCGGAGCCCACCCCTGTCATCAATATCAGCCATGATGGTGCATACCTTGGTTGTACCAACATCAATGGCAGCAATCTTAGTCTTTTTCATTTTTCCCCCTTACCTGCTGCTACCAAGAGCCATCAGTTACCCTTTTTGTTGCCGGTAATGGATGTTCCACTTGGTACACAGAAGGTCAATGTAATTCTTTACTTCCGGGTTTGGTGCGTGGTGAAGCCCTGCCAGAAAACCATGCAGCAATTCACCACCAGTCATTCCCGGAATAGGTTCTTGTGGACCGGGCAAGTTTATATAGACTATCTCGGTCATCAGTTTTTGATACTCTATTGCTGCCCCCATGAAGATTAACCTCCTTTCTTGACTATTTTGTTGCCCAGTTGTTGGTTAATACTGCCAACTATCCTATTGCGTGCCAAATGCACAAGTCAATTTTTGTCCCTTTTTGTCCTTTCGGATTCCATAACCTCAATCTGAATAAAAACAAAATGCCTCTTGAAATTTCCATTTAATTACGGTATAGTAATTAACAAGTGGTTGAGGTGGTGCAATGGTTAACGATAAGTCTCGAAAGCGCTTACCGCCCTACGTTTCCTACCGTACCTTCCGAAACTTTATTGACGAATTGCAACATCGAATGCCGGCTCGGATTGACCGGAGTTACTGGGGTGACAGATTATCTGGTAGCACAGGTACCCAGCTTGTAGCAGCCCTACGTTTTTTGGGACTTACGGATGCCGGTGGTGTACCAACTGACCGGCTGAGGCAGCTGGTTTCGGCTAAGGGTAGCCAGAGAACAGAACTTATCAGGGAAATAGCCTTTGATGCATTTGATTTTGTACTAAAGGGGTCGTTTGAACTCCAGACTGCCACTTATGCCCAGCTGCAGGAGATTTTTCACGATACATTCCAGTTAACTGGTGATGTCAGCCGCAAGTGCATTAAGTTCTTTGTTGCTCTAGCCAGCGATGCCGAAATACCTCTGTCTCCATTCATAGC
>CAYQQD010000113.1:0-3078 GCA_964419575.1 uncultured Dehalococcoidales bacterium
GCCTCAGGGTCAATAACCTGCTTGACACAAACTATCATATTCATGGCGTCCTTCATCTCCTTCTATTTAAGTTAGAAGTAATTTTTCCGTATATATTCACCGACTCAGGGGACTGCCTCTTGAAGTTTTCTTGACAGCCCTCTTCCCTATTACGCAAGGAAATATGTCATACCTATCAATACGGGTAAGTGTAATTCCTTAAAACGGTAAATGTCAACACGGATAAACTACTGTTTTTAGACTTGAAGCTGTCTTACTTTGTTTGTTATGATATGATGAATCGTTTACTTTGGGTAGGTTATATGACGCAAGAATCGGGATGGGACCCCAAACTACTGGGCTTCCTGTGCAAGTGGTGTAGCTATGCTGGTGCCGATTTAGCCGGCACCAGCCGTAGGAAATATCCAGCCAACGTAAGGGTGGTCAGGGTTCCCTGTTCGGGAAGGATAGACCCCCTCTTTATCCTTAAGGCTCTGCGCCTGGGTTTTGATGGTGTCCTTGTTTCCGGTTGTCACCCTGGTGATTGTCATTATCAGACGGGGAATTACTATGCCCGGCGGAGGATGGCGATAACTAAGAAGTTCCTCGAGTATATGGGTGTTGAGCCACAGCGGGTCCAGGTTGGCTGGGTCTCGGCTTCTGAAGGAGGAAAATTTGCCCAGGTAGTTACTGAGGTGACCAAAGGGATGAAGGAGGTCGGGCCTAACCGGTTATTTACTAGTGAAAGACAGGGACATGGAGCAAAAGCTACGCAGTGAGGCTAAGGCTCTGCTGGAGCAGGGTAAGGTTGACTGTATTATCGGCTTTGAACACGGCAGTCTAAGGTTCACCACTACTCCATTGATAACCAATGATAAGGACGACACCAGCCGCTTGGTCATTAACCCCTTTATGGCAAATAATCTCAGCGTATTCCTGACCGGGGTCAACGGGCGGGTCGGCATTTGTGCCAAGGGGTGCGACAGCCGCTCCATTGTCAGCCTGGTACAGGATAACAAAGTAGCCAGAGAGGATGTGGTGATTCTGGGTATTCCCTGTTCCGGAATTATTGACCTGGGCAAGGTGGAGAAGTTAGTCGGTAAAGACCGGGACGAGATAGATGATATTAACCGGGATGGTGATAGGGTGGTGGTAACGGTTGACGGCAATGAAGCCGAATTCCCTATCCAAAGAGTTCTTTTTGATAATTGCCTTGGCTGTGAATTACCCACCCCTCAGGAATATGACATCCTTCTCGGAGAGCCGACCTCGCCGGCTGGTGATAAAGACAAGGCAGCTAGCCAGGAGAAGATAAAGGGATTAGAAGGTATGGCTCCCGAGCAAAGGTGGGAGTTCTGGAAAGGTGAGTTTGACCGCTGTATTCGTTGCTATGCCTGCCGCAATATATGCCCGGCGTGCTTTTGCCAGCGCTGCTTTGTTGAGGAGAGTGAGCCGCAATGGCTACTACCAGTACCCAGGTGGCAGGATAACCTTATGTTTCAGGTCATTAGAAATATCCATGTGGCAGGGAGGTGCACTGACTGTGGCGAGTGTGAACGTGCCTGCCCGGTGAATATCCCGCTTAGAAGCCTGACCCGGGAAATGTATAACTTGGTCGATGAGCTATTCCACTATAAAGCAGGCATGGATAAAGATGCCTCGCCATTCCTGGCTGCCTACGAGGCTACGGATACCGAGGACTTCATCAGGTAAAAAAGATAAAGGATAACTAGCAATAAGGAAAGAAGTGGGTTATTGTATGGGGAAGTTTGAAGGGGCTTTGCCCCTTCAAAACCTACACCTCCCCCTTTCCTTTGAAGGAGGGGGGACAAAGGGGGTGAGGTAGATAAACAATAAAAAGAAAATAAGCCAAAAGGATGTAGCCAGGCTCCTTGGCGAATGGAGTCAGGAGTTCACTATATTCGTGCCATCACAAAATGAAGGGGCAGCCAGGTGGGCTAAGTGGGACGGTAAAGATGCCAGTTTCTTGGATTGGTATCGCAATACCGTAGTGCCACCCAAGGCTATCTTCTTGCCGCCGGTGGAGGCGATGTTTAGCTTCCAGAAAGATAAGGAGGGCTATCACCTGGAGCTACCAGCCTCAGACGAGCCAAAGTGGCTGATTTTTGGTGTTAGACCCTGCGATGCCAAAGCCCTGGCTATACTGGATATGACCTTTAGTGATGCTTATGAAGACCCCTACTACCTTGCCAAAAGAAATAGCGGGGTACTGATTGGACTGGGGTGCACCAGTCCCTTTGATAGTTGCTTCTGCACTTCACTGGACAGCAGCCCGACTGACGCCACCAATGTTGACCTGATGCTTACCGATATTGGCGGCGAGTTCCTGGTGGAAGCAATTACCGATAAAGGGAAGGAGCTAATAGCCAGGACTAGCCTGGCTCAAGCGGTGACCAAAGCTGACGAAGCCAGGGCTAAAAAAGTGAAACAGGCAGCCAGTAGCCAGGTGACCAGAAAGATAGATACCACGGGTATTGGGGACAGGCTGCTATCATGCTTCGACAACAAAGACTACTGGGAGAAGATAGCCGCCAAGTGTATAAGCTGCGGTATCTGTACCTTCCTCTGCCCCGCCTGCTATTGCTTTGACATCAGTGATGAGTTGGTTAAAAATCAGGGGGAGAGGTTCCGAAGCTGGGATAGTTGTGCTTTTGCTATCTACACCAAGATGCCCATGGAAAACCCGAGGCAGGAGAAGTGGCGGCGGCTGAGGCAGAAGGTGTGCCATAAATATGAATTCTATCCCATAAACTTTGATGTTATTGCCTGTACCGGCTGTGGCAGGTGCATTCGCTTGTGCCCGGTAAACTGGGATATCACCCAAACATTGGCTCACCTGCCTCAACCACAACTTAAACTGGAGAAGTGATAAATGGCGGTTAGCGATATTAGCCACCGACCGAGGTTTCTGGCTAGAGGTAACGTCTACCTGCCACATCTAGCGGTAATCGACAAGATTATTGATGAGACCTATGACACCAGGACCTTTCACTTCAACTTTAAGGACGGGAAGCTCCAGGAGGAGTTTACCTTTGACTCAGGGCAGTTTTGCCTGCTTTCTATTCTGGGCATAGGTGA
>CAYQQD010000114.1:0-3061 GCA_964419575.1 uncultured Dehalococcoidales bacterium
CTGACCGCCACCTCAGGCTACCACTATTAGCATCTACTGCGTAAAGATACCTATCAAAGCAACCAATATAGACCGTGTTATTATAGACCACCGGTGTCGCCGCAATTGCTCCCCCGGTTTCAAACTCCCACCTTTTACTACCATCTATAGCATTCAGCGCATAGAGCTTTCTATCAAAGGAACCAATGTATATCGTTTCACCATCAATCACCGGGGTTGACCAAATCTTATCCCCGGTCGGAAACTCCCATTCCTGATAAAGCTCGGCTGCATTCAGGGCATAGACTTTCCCATCAGAACAGCCGAAATAGACCCTGCCTCCAGCTACCACCACGCCACTAACTATAGGCTCAAGATTATCATCAACAGGATACACCTGCCGCTTACTGCCTGAGCTAGAACTAATAGCATAGACCTTACCATTATAGCCGCCAACATAAACCAGATCCCCCGCCACCACCGGAGTGCCATAAACAGCCACACTTGAAGTCCCGAGGGATACTTCCCATAGACGGCCACCGTCTGATTTATTTAGGGCGATAATCTTACCCTCCACGGAAGTCAAAAATAGAGTGTCATCGGCTATTGTCGCCCCTGACCAGCCCATGGTCGGAGTCCTACCATAACACCCAGAAACGGTTACCCCGACAATAAGTAGGACAACCAGCAGGAGCAAAATCTTATTCCATAATCTCCTATTATGCTTAATCCCCACTTACATCACTCCATTAAAGATGCCAATTATTAGGCACCGGGTCATAGCCACCCGGATGCAAAGGTTGGCAGCGAGCCAGTCGCTTCATTCCCAGCCACACCCCTTTTATAAAACCAAACCTCTCAATCGCCTCATAGGTATATTGAGAACAGGTTGGGAAATAGCGGCAGGATGAAGGCTTAACCTGCGAGATGGTTAACTGATAAAGGCTAATTAATCCTAAGGCTAACCTCTTCATACCCTAATTAACCCGGCTAGAATTGTTTTCCATTTGCAACAAACCAGCCCGCAATAACAACCCCCTAACCGATTCTCTAAGAGTTTTATAATCAGCGGTAGCCGCCATAGGGCGAGCAATAAATACAATATCCCACCCCGGCTCCAGAGGTGCTAGCCGTAAGATTTCACGAAGTAACCGCCTCACCCTATTCCTGGCCACTGCCTTACCTATCTGCCGACTAACCGAGAAGCCATACCGAGATAAAGTAAAACCATTAGGTAAAGCCTTCATTACCACTAGACTATTCACCCACGACCTTCCCTGACTATAGACCAATGCATACTGCTGTCGCTTGGTAAGACGTTGCTCCGCTGGCATACCCTCACCCTAACCAATTTACCAGTAAACAGCCCATTTATCAAGGGAAGCTTCGTTAACAGGCACTAATCCGCTAAAGAAACTTTTCCCCTCTCCTTGATAAAGGGAGGGGAAAAGAAAAAGAGGAGGTTAATAACTAACCTCGCCAACTACCCGTTATCTCACACCACGGTTAATCTCTTACGACCCTTGAGTCGCCTTGCTTTTAAGACATCCCGCCCACCTCGAGTGCTCATTCTTGCCCGAAAACCATGCTCGCGCTTTCTTGGAATCTTCTTTGGTTGGTAAGTCCTTTTCGGCACTCTAATCCCCCAACAGGTGACAATTACAGCCTCATCAGATTAATCGCGTATGCCAACGCCCCCGGTCTTATGCATATGAGCCGGCACATAGGGTAATAGAGCTAAGTGCCGGGCTCTTTTTATAGCCACGGCTAAAGCCCGCTGATGCTTAGCACAAATGCCGGTTTTACGACGGGGCTCAATCTTCCCCCTATTTGATACGTAGGGGCGTAATTTCACCGGGTCTTTATAATCTATGACCTCAGCCGTATCGACACAGAAGGCACAAAACTTACGCCTGGGGAATATACTCGACCCCGCCCCACCTCTACCCTTTGATGCACTAACTTGATGCCTGGAAATAGCCACTACTATGAGTCCCTTACTAAATTCTAGTCTTCATTGGCAAATGGAATTTCCTCTGGCTCCAATTCACCAGCCTCAGCTTCCCCCACCCTCTCTTCAGGAAGCGGTGCCACTGCTTGCCTATCCAAGAATGTAACCCTGTCAGCTACGATTTCATTTCGAAAATGCTTTTGCCCATCCTGCCCCTCCCAGGTGCGAGTGCGTAATCTACCCTCAGCATAAACAAGCCGACCCTTAGTCAGGAACTGGTTACACTGTTCCGCCAGCCTATTCCAAGCGACTACAGTAAACCACTCCGTCTCCTCTCTACGTTCACCCTGACCGGTAGTATATCTCCAGTTAGTGGCAACACGAAATGAAGTTACAGGATTACCATTTGGGGTAAAGCGCATTTCGGGTTCACTCCCAAGGTTACCGATAATTATCATCTTATTTACGCTTGCCATTGTCTCAAAACTCCTCCTCAACCTCTTAACAATTGACGTTTCTCTAACTACTCAATTTTATTAACAGATGCCGCAGAACCTCCTCCAAAATCTGCAACCTAGCTTCAAGCTCCTTACTCAATTCAGGCTTTAATCTAAACACAGTTAACACATAATCACCCTCCATAAAATGTTTTATTGGATAGGCTAACTTTCTTTTACCCCATCTGTCGACACTAGAAATGATGCCACCCCTCTCGGTAATAAACTTGCTTATATTATCTACAATAGCGTCTAACTTCTCATCCATAACCTCTGGACTAATAATCACGACCAGCTCATAATCACGCAACTCCACCTCTTCCGCTTTCAACGCTTGCTTAGATGCCCTTTTAGCTACCATGTCTTCCTCAAAATTTTATGGTTATTATACCATACAACAGGAAATACAAACAATATAATACACCCGGTTAATACCAGAGCCTGCCACAGCTAGAAATAAATGACAGTGATTAACAATCCGACACCAAGTGGATTGACACAATATATCGCTCCTGATAAACTTTAGCTAAGAAAAAGATTTAATCAACTGATTCCTAAAACCATGGCTCAACAGCATGGCCCCGTGGTGTAGCGGACAAACATGCCACCCTGTCACGGTGGAGATCAGGGGTTC
>CAYQQD010000115.1:0-3048 GCA_964419575.1 uncultured Dehalococcoidales bacterium
TCTAAGACAAAAGTCTAGCTCAAGATTTACCCTTATCGAAGTCGTCTAAATCAAGAGTATTAATGAAATCGTAGAAAGCCGACATCTTCTTTAGTTCTTCCTCGCTAATCTCCTTACCCTTACCCTCAGTTTTACCGGCTTCTCTTTCTTTAAGGATAGGCTTGCCTGACTCCTTGTCTAGGAAGATACCGGCTTTATCTAAGACTGCCTCCTCAGCGTAGATAGGCACCTCCTCCCTTACTGCCAGGGCGAGAGCATCGCTGGGGCGGGAGTCAATTTCTATTACCCCACTATCTACATGAAGAATAATCTTGGCATAAAAGGTATCGTTTTTAAGGTCGCTGACAATGATAGAGTTGACAGTACCACCCAAGCTACTAATTACCGATTGTAACAAGTCATGAGTTAAAGGTCTGGGCACAGTAACGCCTTGTAGTTTTACCCGTATAGCATCTGCCTCAGCAGGACCAATCCAGATAGGCAGATAGCGCTCGGCGTCCTTCTCTTTTAGAATTACCACCCGCTGGTAATTCACCATATTAACTCGAATACTGTCAATAATCATCTCTATCATAGCCATACCCCCTATTTAGCAATGGCATATTTAATTCTACTCCTCATTACCACCACTGTCAACTAGAAGTGGCAGATATTGTTTAAAGCAATATCTAAGCATTCGGCTAGACCAGTTTATTATGGTATAATTAATAAACAAAGTAAACAATTTTTACCTTAACCAAAAAGGAGGCTAATTATGCGCCAAGGCCAAAAGGCCATTGTTTGGTTCAATGAAGTCTCCAAAAATGATATTCCCCTTGTTGGTGGTAAAGGAGCCAACCTGGGTGAAATGACTAATGCCCAAATACCCGTTCCCCCTGGCTTCATTGTAACCGCTAACGCCTATTACGACTTCCTACAAAGGTCAAAAATCACCGATAAAATTCGTGAGCTTTTAGAACCGCTGGACGTTAACGATAGTAGAAAACTTCAGCAAGTAGCCAATAAGGTCAAAGAGATAGTCCTAAATGCTCCTATGCCCCCGGAACTAGCTAAGGAGATCCGAGAGGCTTATATTAAAATGGGTAGGGGGCTGGTTGCGGTACGCTCCTCAGCTACTGCCGAAGACCTGCCCACTGCCTCCTTTGCCGGGCAGCAAACCACTTTTCTTAATGTCCAGGGTGAGGAAGAGGTAATAGCTGCGGTTCAAGGATGCTGGGCATCCCTCTTTCGCCCACGAGCCATTTTCTACAGGTACCAACAAGGTTTTGACCATTTTAAAGTTGGCATTGCTGTCCCGATCCAGAAGATGGTGCAATCTGAGGCTTCCGGGGTTATGTTTACCGTAGAACCAGTAACCAGTGATGCCAGTAAGATTGTTATTGAGGCTGTTTTTGGGCTGGGTGAATCTATTGTCTCAGGAGAGGTAACCCCTGACCTTTACATTGTAAATAAAGAGGGCGTAGAAATTAGTGATAAAAAAATTGGCAAGCAAGATTGGCAACTAATAAGGAATCCATCTGGTGACAAGCAACCTAATGTTAAAGTGCCCCTCCCACCTTCAATGCAAACTCAGCAAAAGTTAGCTGATGGTGACATAATTACTCTGGCTAAGCTCGGGAAATACATCGAGGATTGGTACCACTTCCCTCAAGATATAGAATGGGCAAAAGAGAATAAGGAAATCTTTATCGTCCAGACCCGCCCGGTAACAACGATAAAGAGGGAGGCAGTAGCTGGGGTTGCGCCTGAAATTACCGCCACAGTGCTTCTGACCGGAGCCCCTGCCAGCCCCGGCATAGCTTCAGGACCGGTTAAAATAGTACCCGATGCCTCCCAAATAGACAAGGTAAACGAAGGCGATATCCTGATTGCTGAAATGACCACCCCTGACTTTGTGCCGGCAATGAAGCGGGCGGCGGCTATTGTCACCGACCGTGGGGGTAGAACCGCCCATGCCGCTATCGTCAGCCGGGAGCTAGGCATACCCTGTGTCGTCGGTACCGAGCAAGCCACCTCTACCCTGAAAGATGGACAGATAATCTCAGTAGATGGTTCAGCGGGTAAGGTCTATGAGGGAAAGGTAGCCGAGACAGTGTTGGCTGGTGCCGCCGCCATGCCCAAGAAAAAGATTAAGACGAAGACAAAGGTCTATGTAAACTTGGCTCAACCTGAGCTAGCTGACAAAGTGGCAGCTCGTGATGTTGATGGTGTTGGTTTGCTTCGAGCCGAATTCATGGTTGCCCAGATTGGTGAGCACCCCAACTATATGCTTAGTCAAAACCGAGGTCAAGAGTTCATAGATAAGCTCGCCGAGGGGCTGACTATGTTTGCCAAGGCATTCAATCCCCGCCCGGTAGTCTATAGAACCAATGATTTCAAGACCAACGAATATAGAGCCCTCAAAGGCGGGGAAAATTATGAAGCGGTGGAGGAGAACCCCATGCTTGGCTACCGGGGTGCCTCACGGTATATTACCGACATTGAGGTGTTTAAGTTAGAATTGGAAGCCATTAAGAAAGTAAGACGGAAATATGCCAACCTATGGGTTATGATTCCCTTTGTCCGAACCGTTGATGAACTGGCTCGGACAGTAAAGATTATGGAATCGGTAGGGCTCAAGCGCGCTGACGATTTCAAACTGTGGATGATGGCTGAGGTACCGTCTAACTTCATACTACTGGAAAAGTTTATTGAGGTTGGCATTGATGGCATATCCATCGGCTCAAATGATTTAACCCAGCTTATCCTGGGCATTGACCGAGATAGCGAAAAATTAGCCGATACCTTTGACGAACGAGATGAAGCCGTGCTTATAGCCCTGGAACGGCTTGTCAAAATATCCAAAAGCATGGGAGTTACCTCCTCTATCTGTGGGCAGGCGCCTTCGGTCTACCCTGAACTTACTGAAAAACTTGTGGAGTGGGGCATCACCTCGGTTTCAGTCAGCCCGGACATGATTGATAAGACGAGAGAAATAATTGCTAAAGTGGAAGAGAAATTGAAGCTGAATGATTGAGCGGTTAAATATTCGCCAGCTAGCTGAAGAAA
>CAYQQD010000116.1:0-3047 GCA_964419575.1 uncultured Dehalococcoidales bacterium
TGGCGCTGCTGGTCTCTCCGCCTTCCCCATGGCGGCCAGAGTGGTGCAGAAAGAGGGGCAGAAGGCTAACCTGAGGAGCTTTCTCCTGTGGCATGCCGTCGGGGCTAATACCGGTGGCCAGATAGGTTTGGTCATGGCTGCCGCTGTCATGTTGGCCATTATGTCAGGTATGGGCATTGGCCCAGCTTTACAGTAGTGGTGAGATTAAGTGATGGTTACCCAACTTACTAATCATGAAGACTGATATGACACAGAATCAAAAAATATCGCTCTGGCATAATCTGGAAGTTGATAAGGTGCTTAACTCCTTAAAATCAGACCGCCACGGTCTGAGCCGTGATGAGGCAAAGCGTCGTCTGGATGAATTTGGTCCTAATGAACTTGTTGAGAAGCACAAGGTCAAGCCATGGGCCATCTTTGCTGAGCAGTTCAAGAACTTCCTTATCATTATTCTGCTTGTCGCTGTGGGGTTATCAGCAGTCCTGGGTGAAGTGGCTGATGCCATTACCATTGTTGCCATTGTCTTTTTTGCTGCTGGACTAGGCTTTTTCCAGGAGTATCGTGCCGAAAGGGCGATGGAAGCCCTGAAACGGATGGCGGCGCCCAGAGCGACCGTCATCAGGGACGGGGAGGAGATTGAGGTGGAAGCACAGACGCTGGTGCCCGGAGATATCATAGTGCTCCACACCGGTGACCAAATTCCCGCCGATAGCCGGCTGATTGAAGCCATGAACCTGAAGGTGAGCGAAGCCTCGCTTACCGGGGAATCGCAGCCAGTGGACAAGATGACCAGTTCGTTATCCGGAGAGTTACCTATCGGTGACCGGAGAAACATGGTGTATATGGGCACTGCGGCAGTCTATGGTCGGGGCATGGCTGTGGTCACCGCCACCGGCATGAATACTGAGTTCGGCAAGATTGCCACCCTGCTTCAGGAGGTCAAGGAGGAGAAGACCCCCCTCCAGGTTAACCTTGACAAAATGGGAAAGTGGATTGCCATTGGGGCATTAACCCTCTGCTTCACCCTAGCCGGCATAGGAATATGGCACGGTAATCCCATACTGGGAATGTTTATCTGGGGAGTGAGCTTAGCGGTAGCTGCTGTCCCCGAAGCTTTACCCGCAGTAGTGGTCATTAGTCTGGCTCTTGCCGTCAGGCGCATGGTAAAGCGTAATGCCTTGGTAAGAAAGCTACCAGCGGTGGAAACCCTGGGCTGCACCACTGTTATCTGCTCGGATAAGACTGGCACCCTGACCCAGGACCAGATGACAGTACAGAGAATCTACGCCAACAGCAAGTTCTTTGAGGTGGGCGGTATCGGCTATGAGCCAAAGGGAGGCTTCTTCCTTAATGGCGCACCCTACGAAGTGAGTAAGGACACTCATCTGAAGACCCTCTTACGCATCGGGAGCCTGTGTAATGATGCCCGGCTGGTTATGGCAAATAACCGCTGGGAAATCAGGGGCGACCCGACTGAAGGGGCGCTGGTGGTGGTCGCTGCCAAGGCGGGTATTGAGCAGCAGAGCGAGAATAATGAATACCCCCGCATTAATGAAATCCCTTTCTCCTCAGAGGCTAAGATGATGACCACAGTGCACCAAACCGCCGACAGGGTGGTCGCCTATGCCAAGGGGGCACCTGAGGTGATTCTAGAGCGCTCCCGCTACATCTATCAGAGCGATAGCCAGCAGGACTTGACTGCCAGCCAGCGCGAGGAGATTCTCGCCACGGCGCAAAAGATGGCTGGTGATGGGTTGCGGGTTCTAGGGCTAGCCTATAAGCCGGTTTTTCAGCTAGGTGAACCCTTTGATCAAGGAATGGTCTTCATAGGGCTAGCGGGTATGATTGACCCACCACGGGAGGAAGCCAAAGCCGCCATCAAGGTCTGTGAGGGCTCCGGGATAAAGTCAGTGATGATTACTGGCGACCACAAGCTCACCGCAATAGCTGTTGCCAGAGAGCTCGGGCTACTGAAAGGTGGTAGGGCGTTAACCGGGGTGGAGCTGGACGCTCTTACTGATGAGCAATTTGAGCAGATTGTCGAGGAGATTGAGGTCTATGCCCGCGTCTCCCCGGCGCATAAGCTTCGGGTGGTTGAGGCATTAACCAAGAGAGGGCATGTGGTGGCGATGACCGGAGACGGGGTCAACGACGCCCCGGCTCTGAAGAAAGCCGATGTCGGCGTGGCTATGGGTATTACCGGCACCGATGTCAGCAAGGAAGCTGCTGATATGGTGCTCACCGACGACAACTTTGCCTCTATCGTTTCTGCCGTCGAGGAAGGCAGGGGAGTTTTTGACAACATCAAGAAATACCTCATGTATCTCCTCTCCTCTAACCTGGGTGAAGTACTGGTTATGGCAGGAGCTATACTCTTTGGCACCTTCATAGGCACCGGCGGTGCTCTGCCCCTGATTGCCATCCAGATTCTGTGGGTAAACTTAGCGACCGATGGCTTACCAGCAATTGCCCTCGCTGTCGACCCGGCGGCACCAGATATCATGCAGCGTAAGCCACGCCCGCGCAACCAGACCATCTTCACCCGTCCAGTAGTTGCCTTAGTTGTTCTTGGTGGCATCTGGAGCACAGTGGTAAACCTCGGCATTTTCTCCTGGGCACTGGGAAGCGGAAGGAGCCTCATCGAGGCACGGTGCCTCGTCTTTATGACCCTGATTGTTATTCAGTTCTTTAAGAGCTTCAACTTCCGCTCTGACCGACTTTCCATACTCCAGATAGGCATGACGAAGAACAAGTGGCTAATTGCTGCAGTCCTGGTTTCGTTCGGTATGACTGTTCCCTTACTTTATTTTCCTTTCTTTCAGGAGGTATTCCATACCTATCCGCTTGGTTTAGTTGATTGGGCAATCGTGGTGCTAGCTTCGTCAACCATCTTTGGCGTCCTAGAGCTAGGAAAACTGGTTATCCGTAGAGTGGATGCACGCCGTGCCGCACGGCTGACAGTAGCTACAAAGTAGTTAAGCCGGGGGAGATGATAGCCGTTATTGAATATTAGTAGGGTGGATTGATGTTTGGTCTTTTTCAAACTG
>CAYQQD010000117.1:0-3028 GCA_964419575.1 uncultured Dehalococcoidales bacterium
CTGGGGGCGCCTATCCTTAAGAGTAGCAAGCTCGGCTTCCAGTTCGGCATATCCCTGCTTGGTTAAAGAGATAGCCTGTGGCAGACCCCGCCTGGGTGAAATCTGAGGTGAAGGCTTTACCTTCTTAGGCCGAAGATGGACAGCAAGATTAGTCTTACTCCACCCTTCCTTCTTAGCATAAACGAGGAAGGCTCGTATTAGTTCAAGCTTTTTGGTGTAATCAGCATCCGATAGTGATAACCGCTCAGCATAGTTAGCTACGTTGGGGGCAGTAAGCTCAGCAAATGGTCGTTCCCATCCATACCAGCGAGCAAATCTAAATACCTCCTGCTGACTTACTTCCCTGGCTTCGGGTGGTAAACTAACCAAAAATTGACTGGCGGCTTCACCCAAGCTTAGACTCTGGCTTCCCCTGTTCACTTCCACAACACCTCTAATCTATGGTTAGATTATATCAAATGCCCTATCCATAATAAATTGTCTATATCCCTAGCTCAGAGCGGGTGCGAAGGAAAATTATCAGGTCGTCACGGTCAATTAGCCCAACGACCCTTCCCTCACTTACCACAGATACTTGATTTATACCACTCTCATCCATCTGCTCCAGTATGCTTAGAGCCTCCTGCTCAAGATGGGCTACCGGTAGCCTGTCAATGGGGGTCATTACCTCCTGTACCCGAGTTACACCCCAATTTTGCTGAGAAACAGACTTGATATTTTGCAGACTTAAAATACCTCCAAGCCTACCTCCATCAGCCACCATAAACAGGCGGCACCCGCTGGGGATGATATATTGCTGAATCACCTGATTGAGGGTAACATCTGAAGGCACTACTGGGCAGTTGGTAGTCACTACCTGAGCTGCGGTAAACGTCCTAAGGGCTTCGCGCCACTGGGCTTGACGATAGCTACTTATGGCAGCGTTTCTGATAAACCAGCCGATCAAGGCTATCCACACCCCATTAAACCAAGACAGATTAAATGGCTGCAGGAGGAATATTACAATTCCACCGGCAATAAATGTGTAGCCTACACCTTGCCCTACTTGGGTGGCAATTCGGGTAGAGCGCTTATAATCACCGGTAAAGCGCCACAAAACAGAGCGGAAAACACGCCCACCGTCCAGGGGGAAACCTGGAATTGAATTGAAGGCAGCTAGCGCAAAATTCATAGACGCCAGCCATTGAACCATACTGGCTACAGGCTGAGACATGCCGGGGTTAAGGTGGAAGATTAACATAAACAAGCCCCCGATTACTGCGCTACAGGCGGGACCAGCGGCTGCCATTTTTAGCTCGGCGCTAGGACGTGTTGCCTCCTTGGTCATTTGAGCAATACCGCCAAAGATAAAAAGGGTTATGCTCTTCACCGGGATACCGTTTGCCCTGCCAACAAGACTATGGGCTAACTCGTGGGCAATCACCGAGCCAAAAAATAGCAAACAGGTTACTATGCCAATAACCCACCAAAACCAAGAGGAAAAGTAAGGAGCAACTAAGGCGAAGGTTAATAACGCAAATATTATGAACCAGCTATAATGGAGCCTGAGTTGGATGCCAAAGACCTTGCCTAAATTTAAAGCACCATTCATTTTCTAACTACCATATTAGCACAATTCTCATAATTAATAACGTCCATTGATTAGATATGGATAGCTCCATTACCCTGGGGGACTTGCCACCTGTCGTATATTTCGGCACAGGTTCTACCTAGCCTACCAAGCGGTAGCCAGTATTTTCCTCAACTCAAACAGAGCAGCAGTGACTGCCCGGCGCTTCACCCAAGCTCTATCCCAGGGGGGATAATTGGCTGTAATGACCTTCCTATCTTTGCCGTCATCTATTCCAATATATATGGTAGTAGCCAGCCCCTTTTCTACCATATTCGGTTCATCTACCCCGGCTACGCTAACTCCGATATCAGCCCCTAAGTGTAACCTGGCAGCTTCTGCCATAGCCAGCGCCACTTCAGCACTGCTAGCACCATAATCCGAAATAACCTTGGCATCAACCCCGAAGGCTCTAAGGGCTTCATCTGAACTGGCAACCAGCCCCCCTTTAAAATAGGATGAGGCACGGGGAGCGTCGGTAATGGTTGCCGCCAGTAAGCCTCCGGGATAGCCTTCCATAACTGCCAGACTCAGCCTCTTTTCCATCAGCATATGCCCGACTATTGCTTCCAGCGTGTCACTATCTGTCCCCCAGATATATTCACCCAGGATTGACCTCAGTCTAGCTTCACCCGGGGCAATCATCGCCTCAGCCTGCTTCTGACTCTGAGCCTTAGCCGTCAGGCGCAGATGGACACCATCAGCCTTAGCATAAACACCCAGGGTAGGATTAGCTGAGGAAAGCAAAGGCGAAACCAGTTCACCCACACTCGCCTCAGCCAAACCAAAAGTCTTAAAGGTTTTAGAAACAATGATTGCCCCGGTAACAGTTTGGCGCAACCGGGGTAGAACCTGGTGGTACCACATGGGCTGCATTTCTCTAGGCGGGCCGGGCATAGCTATTATTATGCGGCTATCCTTTTCCACCCACCACCCAGGGGCAGTCCCGTTGGCATTATGAATGACCTGAGCTGAAGGAATAAGGGTTGCCTGCCTTATGTTAGTCGGCGGCATCTCTACACCCAGGCGGGCAAATAACTCCCGCAGCTCACGCTCTAAAGCCGGGACGACCTCCAGCTTCTCCCCCAACAGCTCGGCTATAGCCTCACGTGTCAGGTCATCTTCAGTAGGTCCCAGACCCCCGGTGGTCAGGATTAGGTCGGAACGCTGCCAGGCACGCCTCAGAACCTCCACCAACCTTGCCTGATTGTCACCTACCTGCGAAATCCAATAGAGGTCTATCCCCAGCGAAGGTAACTGGCTGGCGAGAAAAGGAGCGTTAGTATCAGTGAGTTCTCCTAAGAGGAGTTCCGTGCCTACAGAAATAATTTCGGCTCTCATTAAGGTATCGCCAGTTGCGGCAGTATTTCTATAGCAACCTCAGCCGCCCGCTTCCCCGAGAGAAGCATACCACCAAAG
>CAYQQD010000118.1:0-3022 GCA_964419575.1 uncultured Dehalococcoidales bacterium
TTCCTTACTGTTCAAGTGGTTAATCATCGCTGCCAGCGTGGTGGATTTGCCACTACCTGTCGGTCCGGTAACCACCACCAAACCTCGAGGTCTCAGAACCAAATCTTTACATACCGCAGGCAAGTTTAGCTCATCAATAGTTGGGATGACCGGTGGCAATAGGCGGATGGCTAGACTAGGCACTCCTCTCTGTTTAGCCACATTGCATCGAAGTCTGCCAACATCAGGAATAGTGCAGCCAAAGTCCAGCTCCAAGCGGTTACAGAAGTCTTCTCTCTGCCTCTCTGAGCTCAACTTAGCTAAAGCCTGGTCTATATCATCGGGCGTTAGTGGTGGCCTGTCGCCTACCGGCACCAGTGAGCCATCAATACGGAGTATTGGTGGTCGGGAAACAACGAGGTGTAAGTCCGAAGCCCCCTTTGATTTAGCTAAATGGAGCAGATTAAAAATATCCACAAACATCAACCTCCAGTTTTGAGATTTAAGGTAAAATCCATCCTCGGCTCTTCAATACTCTCGCTTTCATCAGTCTCACCTTCAACGCCCTCGACTTCAACCGCCTTTATGCTGGCAATAATAACTTCAGTAAACCGGCCGCTGTCATCCAGGTTTTGGGCATATTGTAAAACCTCCGCCTCGCTGGGTGATGAACCACTTACGTTCAATGCGTCCTCAGCGTGGCTAATACTGTTTAGGCTTATGGTATCGGGTAAAGCACTTACTATTGTCTCCAAATCCAGGTTGACCTCATTGCCCTGCCTATTAAGACTACCAAGGGCGGCAGTGAAGTTATTGCGGGATGCCTCTGCCTCAGCCAGTTTTGCCTCTAGCTCAGCAATATTGTCCTTCAGCTCCTGTTTCTCCGCTTGCTTTTCCAAGAGGAGTTGATTTGTAAGGTCGAGTTGGTCACGGACTGAGGCGCTATTAGCCGAGCCGCTCTGGACAAGCATCCACACCGGGACTATCCCGGCGGTAACAGCGATAATAATAGGTACGGCAATGACCTTAACCCATGAAATAGGTTTGGATTGGTAGGCTGCGGGCAGAGCATTTAGATTTACTGCTGAAGCTACAGCCTCCTTCCCTAACCACGGGTCCTTGAGAGCCAGCCCAATGTTAACCATGTAACGATTTGAGGGGAATGGCTCAGGGCACTCAAGTGACGGGGACAATGACAAAACCGGGTATCCTAGCCCATCTGACAAGGAATGAGCTAACTTTGAATCCTCAGCCAGTTCCCCGGAGACAAACATGGGCGTACTCTGGGCAAGAGGTTTGTCGGCATAATTGGAATTGTAGAATTTGATGGTCCTATCAATCTCGTCCCTTATCATCGGCAGCCTCTCGTGCCAGGATAGCGCTTTGCTGGGAAGGGGTACGGTGCGGATTGGCTGGGGAATTCCATCAGCCATAATGACAATGTCAAGTTCAGTTGGCTCGATATTGACAATTATTGCCATCGTCTCCTTTGTTACCCTGGCGAGGGCTAATGGCTTTACGTCCATAAGATATGGTTTAAGCTTTATCCGACCCAGCATTTTGACCATAGCATCCACAGTCCGGCGAGGTATAGCAATCAGGTAGACCTGTGTTTTCCCTTCTGGCGCTGGGATAGTCTGCCAGGAGATATAGAGTTGCTCCACAGGCACCGGTAGTACTCTTTTCGCTTCCCGTATTACCGCCTCATCCAGCATCGCTTTAGGTAACGAAGGAAACGTAATCGGGCGTGATAGGCAGTGGAGACCACTCAAGCCAACAATAACCTTCTTTCCTCTTACCTTCTGGGCTTTAAGAAGTTGCTTAACCTGGCTAGCAACTTCTGCCTCCTTGATGACCACACCACCCTTGACTAAACCCGGCTCCAGTGGTACCTCAGCCCATTTCTTTATTCGTTTACCATGGGTTTCCAGTAGCCGGAGGCTAGTGTCACTAACATCTAGGGTAACAATATTCTTTGCCATAGCTATTCACCTCGATAAGTATAGATGCCCAGTTGGATGTCAGCCGAGGGCTTCTCCTCAGTCTCTTCCTCGGTCTCTTCAGGAATGCTTATTACTGCCGATTTGATGACAGCAGTGCTAAGCGCGTCGTCCAAGCTATTAATGAAACTAAGTATTCCGGGGATATCTCCCTCAACTGTTACCGTAAGTGGTAAAACCGAGAAGGCAACCCCTTCCCAATCACCGACAGAATGGTATGTTGAGCTAATGTTGGTTATTTCCACACCACTTGCCTCAGCAATATCAAATAGGGTGCCGGAAACGGCAATACTATCTGCTGACCGGGAAAGCGTAGCCTTGGCAGCCTCAAGCTGAGATAAGGTTTGATTAATCTGCCTCTCCAGCTCTCCCTGTTGAGAAAGAAGCTCGTCGCTGTTGACATTATTAAGCCTCATCGCAGCTATAGAGAGTTCATCATATAGCCGCTCTTGCTCTTGAACCTGCCGGCCGCGCATTACCCACAGGTTGATAAATATACCGGCAACAATAGCGAGAATTATAACCAAGTAGCTTGTTTTACTTAACTTCATTTTCTGACTCCTAACTAAGTTGTCCGTAGATAGAATAAATAGCTGAATACAGAGACATGGCAATAAAAGCGACTATCATGCCTACGACTCCCGTCATAGCCGGTTGGATATACGAAACGAGATAACTGGTCCTATCGTCGGCTTCGGTCTCATAACTTTGAGCCGCGGCAGATAGAGCGGTATTAAGGTTACCGGTTTCCTCACCGACCTTAACCATCTGCACCATCATCGGCAGAAAAATAGGGTTCTTTTGCATTGGCTTAGATAAGCCCTCGCCTTGAGTCATGTCTTTGTGGACATCACTAAGTGCCTTAGCCATAACGCTGTTGCCACAAGCCTGAATAACCAGGGGCATAATTTCGGTCAGGGGTAAGCCGGCGTTGTATAACAAAGATATGTTTCGACAACAAGAGGCAAGTTGGTTAAGATGAATCACTCGCCCCACTAGCGGCAGCTTAAGGAGTAATTGATGCATCTTGTACCTTCCCGCCG
>CAYQQD010000119.1:0-3016 GCA_964419575.1 uncultured Dehalococcoidales bacterium
CGGTGTCCTGAGCGCTGGACCCGACCGCCTGACGGCTGCCGGTCGCACGGGTGTTCCACAGGTGATTTCGACCGGAGGCCTGGATATGATAAATTTCGGCCCCGAGGCAACAGTACCACAGAAATATAAGGAGGAACTTAATACCCCGGGACGAGTGGTTCACGTCCACAACCCAATGGTTACAATTGTCGGTACTTCACTTGACGAAGGTTTTCTGATTGGCAAACACATTGCTGGCAAGCTCAACCAAGCGACTGGCCCGACCGCTTTGTGCGTACCACTACGTGGATGGGGAGCCTACGATATTGCTGGTCCTAATCCGGACTTGGGTTGGGTTGAGGAGTCACCAGGTCCCTGCTGGGTTCCTGACCCTGAGAAGCCCGAGTGGTCGCTGCGTGCCGAACGTTTCATTGACGCCTTGCGTGAAGTGATAGACCGGGATAAGCCCAATCTAGATGTATTGCTGGTAGACCGGCATATGAATGAGCCAGAGTTTGCCGACCTGATGGCAGAGCTACTAGATGAGATGTTATCCGGCACCTGGAAGAAGGGCAGTCATCATAACATACCTGAGTTCATTCCGTTCTAAGATAAACTTACTGCGCTGGCTAGACTTGCCAGGCGTAGCATTTATAGTAGGAGGAAGAAAATGACAAAGAAGTACACTCGCAAGGAAATCATAAGCCGGCTCAAGAAGACACTGAGTGAGGGAAAGCCCATCATTGTCGCTGGGGCTGGAGACGGCTTCACCGCTAAGCTGGAAGAAAGGGGTGGGGTGGATATTATTGGTATTTATAACTCCGGACGATTCAGACACTTTGGTGCTGGCTCGCTGTGTGGGCTGATGCCTGTTGGACGGAACAATGAAATGGTTATGGATTATGCCCCTGAAATAGTCGCTCAGGTAAAGGAAGTACCTGTAATTGCCGGGTTCTGTGCCCAAGACCCGATAACAGTTTGGGAGCAGTGGTTCAGGCAACTGGCGGATATTGGCGTCTCAGGCTTCATGAACTTCCCCACAGTTGGCCTAATTGACGCTGATTCCAAGTATAGGAAGAACTTGGAAGAATCGGGCTTGGGCTTTGATAAGGAAGCCAAAGTACTAGAACTTGCTCACGAGCTGGATTACTTCACTATCGGCTATTGCTTCACTCCGCAAGAAGCCCAGACAGTAGCTAAGGCTGGTGTCGACATCTTAGCTTGTCATGTTGGACTAACCGCAGGTGGACTGATTGGTGCGGAAACCATCATGAGTACCGATGAAAGCATCCGCGTTACCAGAGAGCTGATAGATGCTGCCAAGCAAGTTCGACCGCAGAAGGACTTCTTGGCTATCACTCATGGTGGAATCATGGCTGACCCCGAAACCACTGCACCTGTGCTGACTGCCACTGAAGCGGTAGGCTATCTCGGGGCATCAAGCATAGAGCGTACTCCGGTGGAGCCTGCCATCGTTAAAGTATGCCAGGATTTTAAGGATATGCCAGTTAACATACCAGCGTGGGTGAAGCTGTAGCCGTCCTACATTAATCTGGAGGGTAGATAATGATGCAAAGTATGTATGATTGGACTTTGTACCACGTGCCAGAAGGTATCGACCCGGAAGAGCATGTAATCGCTACCTACCTCATAGAGAAAGAACCCGGGGTGGATATACTGAATTACGCTTTTTCCATTGCTATAGAACAGAGTACAGGGACATGGGTAGCCGTGCCAGAGGAGACGCCAGAGGTGCGGCAGAAGCATGCTGGCAAGGTCATAGGCATATATGAGATACCCCACTACGAGTTTGAGCTACCGGCTGGGCTCCAAAGCCGGACTTTTGTAATCAACATTGCCTTCCCGTACGTCAACTTCGGTACCCAGATACCCATGCTACTCAGTACGGTCATTGGGAACATCTCTTCGATGGGTCGACTGAAACTCTTGGATCTCCATTTCCCTCACTCCTTTGTCAGGGAATTCAAGGGGCCTAAATTTGGCATACCTGGCATTCGGAAGCTGCTGGGTATACCAGAAAGACCTCTGCTGAATAATATGATCAAGCCTTGTACTGGCTTCCCGCCAGAGGTGGGGGCGAAGCTCTTCCGCGAAGCAGCAGCTGGCGGAGTGGATATAATAAAGGACGATGAGTTACTGGCTGATGCTGCCTTCAGCCGGCTGGAGGATAGAATCAAGCTTTATATGGAGGCAGGAAGACACGCCTTTGAAGAGACTGGCGAAAGAACATTGTACACGGTCAACATCACGGATAGGGCAGATAAGGTGAGTGATAATGCCAAAAGAGCCATAGATGCTGGGGCTAACGCGCTAATGCTTAATTACTTAACGGCAGGCATATCAGTATTGCAAAGCTTAGCTGAAGACCCGGAGATTAACGTGCCTATATTAGCGCATCTCGACTTCGCCGGCGTTCTCTACGAATCACCAGTCTCTGGAATCTCCTCCTCGTTGGTCTTAGGCAAGCTCCCTCGCCTAGCTGGAGCAGATATCGTAGTTTATCCTTTCCCGTACGGTAAGTTCTCCTTCCTGAGAGACAGACATCTCCAGATAGCAGAAATGCTGCGTACACCTTTCTATGACCTATCTGCTACCTTCCCTATGCCTGGAGGAGGGGTACATCAGGGAATGGTACCGCGCTTGGTGCAGGACCTGGGAGCCGATTGTATCATCGGGGCGGGAGGAGCCATCCATGGTCATCCTATGGGACCCAGGGCTGGCGGCAAAGCTTTCCGGCAGGCAATTGATGCTGTGATGGCTGGTATTCCACTAGAGCAAGCAGCCAAGGAAAAACCCGAACTCGAGGCGGCACTGAAAATATGGGGCACTCCGTGATTGGGAAGCGATATGTTCTCACCTATCTCAGGCAGCACCCTCTTAGATGCCGGAGACTCTGGAGCTTTTGCTGTGCTAGAACCCCCCAAAATAGAAGCGACGGTTTTTGGTGTGATATGCACGGGGGCGGGACTAAGATGTTCAGGATAGGGAAGAGTTAAGGCCGACAACTATTTAGGAA
>CAYQQD010000120.1:0-3005 GCA_964419575.1 uncultured Dehalococcoidales bacterium
AACGGGTGAAGGCGCTGCTACAGAGAGTCAGTGGGGCATCGGTTAGCGTTGGTGGTGAGGTGGTGGGCAGGATTGGGCGGGGGCTGGTAGTTTTAGTAGGAATAGCCAGCAGCGATACCGAAAAGGACATACAGTATTTGGTACCGAAGATTGTCAACCTGCGTATTTTCCCTGACGATGAGGGTAGGTTTAACCTTTCGGCTCTGGATATAAAAGGTGAACTAATGGTGGTGAGCCAGTTTACCCTGTTGGCTGATACCAGGAAGGGACGTCGGCCCAGTTTTGTTGAGGCAGCGCCGCCGGCACAGGCTGAGGAGTTGTTTGAGCGTTTTGTGGCGCAGGCTCAGGCTACGGGGTTGAAGGTGGAAACCGGGCGTTTTCAGCAATACATGCAGGTGGAAATCCATAATGATGGTCCGGTAACAATATTGCTGGACAGCAGAGAGAAATCCTGAAACTAATTGCTAATACAAATGGTTGCAATTAGATAAAAATTTTGGTAAATTAAGTTAGATGGAAGTTAGGTGGCTAGATCGTAAACTAAGCAATTTGGGTTATCGGTTGACACCACAGCGTCTAATGATATTGTCGGCTATTGAAAATAGCGACAGCCATATTAGTGCTGAGGAGATATATGCCCAGGTCCGTGCCCGCTATCCCCAAGTAAATATCTCTACGGTCTACCGGACCTTAGAACTGCTAAAGGAACTAGAGCTAGTAACTGAAATAAGTCTTGGTGACGGGCGGGTGCGTTATCATTGTATGGGGAAGGGACATCACCATCACCTTGTCTGTCAGAGGTGCGGGGAGGTTATTGATGTGGAGGAATCAATGCTGAACCGGCTATGGGATGAAATCGGGCAGAGGTATGATTTTAGGGTTGATATGAAACACCTGGCTTTCTTTGGTCTGTGCGCCAGGTGCCGGGAATAAAAAATTTTTGCTAGTTGGAGCAATTAGTTGCAGGTGCATTAAATTGCGTAAATTTTGGGACTGTTTAGCGAAAAGAGCTAGCTTTCTGGTTACTGCTATTCTGGTGTTAGCTATTGTAGCTTCATTTCTCGGTGGCTGTTCGCCGGCGGGTACAGCCAAACTCAGGGTGGTTACCAGCACCTCCCTGATAGCTCAAATAGTGGAGCGAGTGGGGGGTGATAGGGTTGATGTGGTCAACATTATTCCCCCAGCCCAGTGCCCGGGGCACTTTGATGTTAAGCCCGGGGATATTCAGAGGCTGGCTGAGGCTACCCTCTTTTTCCTCCATGGCTGGCAGGGGGAGATGTTTTCTCAGAACTTAATTGCCTCAGCCAATAATCCCAATCTAACTGTGGTCAAGATTGATGTCCAAGGTAACTGGATGACGCCCCCGGTCCAGCTAGAGGCAACCGATAAGATTACCACTGCCCTGTGTCAGGTAGATGCCGAAAACAGTTCCGTTTATCAGGGGTTAGCTATAGAATATAAGGACAGGATTGCGGCTAAGGAAGCGGAGATAAAAGGCAAGCTGGCTCAGGCAGACCTCTCCGGGGTAAATGTTATCTGTGCCGACCAGCAGGCTGGGTTTGTTGGCTGGGTGGGGCTTAATGTTGTTGCCACTTACGGCGAACCTGATTCGCTTACTCCCCAGGTGGTTAGGGAGCTGGTGGATACCGGTAGAGAGGCAGGGGTAACCCTGATTATTGATAATCTTCAGAGCGGGCAGGATGCCGGGAAGGGAATTGCCGAAGAGCTTGGTTGCAATAGAATAATACTTTCCAATTTTCCCGGCGGCTTTGATGACACCGAGACGTGGGAAAAAGCCATAGACTGGAATATTGAGCTGATACTGGGGGCGATAGCTCAAGAGGCAAGTCAAAAGAGTCGCTGGATAAGGTAATGAGATGAGCAATAACGTGATAAATATTGAGAATGCGGTAGTTTCTTACCGGGAAGACGTTGCCCTTCGGGGGGTATCGCTTAGGGTAAAGTCGGGAGAGTTTGTTGGTATCGTTGGTCCCAATGGGGCGGGGAAAACGACACTTCTGACCATAATTAATGGACTGGGCAAGTTAATCCACGGGCGGGTAGAGGTGCTGGGAAATCACCTTACTCAGGGTAGTGGCCATTTTCTGAGGAAGAAGGTCGGTTATGTGCCCCAGGTGGAGAACATAGACCAGAGGATGCCAATTAATGTTCGCGAGGTGGTGATGATTGGGCGCTACGGGCTTTTGGGCTTACTGCGAAGACCGGGCAAGGACGACTGGAAAATTGTGGACGAGATGTTAGAGCTGGTGGGTATGGCTCATCTTGCCCGGCGACCTATCGGGCACCTATCCGGGGGTGAGCAACAGCGGGTAGCCGTAGCCCGCTGTCTGGCTCAGCAGCCGGAGTTATTCTTGCTTGATGAGCCGACCGCTTCGTTAGACTGGAGGGCGAAGGCGGATATTCTGGGGCTGGTAAAGCTAATTCACAATTCCCGGCACCTGACTACCTTATTTGTCACCCACGACCTAAGCTGTTTACCCGTCGCCTGTGACCGGGTGGTGCTGATGAAACAGGGGCTTATCTGGGGTGAAGGTTCGCCTAAGGAAGCACTCACTGATGATAACCTCAGCCAGTTATATGATATGCCTATCTCGGCGGTGAGGGAGAGGCGAAAAGAAGCCATTTTGATTTAAGGCTAAGGGGGTGTTGGGCTTGGACCTGTCTATCTTTGGCTACCAGTTCATGCAGAATGCCATCCTTTCCGCCGTTCTCGGTGGCATTGCTTGCGGTACTATCGGCGTCTTTGTGGTGACGATGCATATGCCGTTTATCGGGGTGTGCATGGCACACGCTGCCTTTGCCGGGGCTTTGCTTGGTCTGTGGCTTGACTTTAACCCGCTGATAGGTGCCTTTGGCGTCAGTCTGGCTGCAGCGGCTATCATTGGTCCCATGGCTGACCGGGGCGAGCTAAGTCCTGAGACCTCGGTTGGGGTCATCTTTTCTCTCATGCTCGGGCTTGCCTTCCTGTTTATGGGGCTGATGCC
>CAYQQD010000121.1:0-2988 GCA_964419575.1 uncultured Dehalococcoidales bacterium
GTGAGCAAAAATGAACTGGCTTGATATAGTGATTTTGGTAGTCGTGGCTATCGTTACCTTTATTGGAGCGAAAGCCGGGATTATAAGGTCTGTTTTATCTCTGGTTGGGCTAATAGGTGGGGTAATCCTGGCGGGGCGCTACTATGCTCTCCTTGCTGAGCGATTAACCTTCATTCAGCAGGAAAATATAGCCCAGGTTGTTGCCTTTGCCATCATACTAATTGGGATAATGCTAATCGCCACTTTACTCGGGATGTTACTGACGCAACTTATCTCAGCAGTGAGGCTGGGCTGGGTAAATCACCTGGGTGGGGCTATTTTTGGCTTAGCCCTGGGAGCAATGCTGTGTGCCGTCCTGCTCACCCTCTGGGGTAACTTTTGGGGTGAAAATGAAATTATCAGACAATCAATCCTGGCGAGCATATTGCTGGACCGTTTCCCGGCAGTGCTAGCTTTACTCCCTGATGAGTTTGACGCCATACGCTCTTTCTTTTATTGAAAGGCTATCTTATTTTTAGGACGAAACCAGACTAATCTTAGGTAGTGGCGGGAGTTTAGCCCGGGTGTAATCTCTTATATTTTGCCAGTAGCTGCTCAGGACTTTCCTTATGGTCTGGGTCAGGAGCGCAGGCGTCTACAGGGCAGATTTCAGCGCACTTGGAAGATTCATGAGCACCAACACACTCAGTGCATTTATCGGGGTTAATCACATAGATGGTCTCCCCCTCACTGATTGCCTGATTTGGGCATTCCACTTCGCAGGCTCCACAGCTAATGCAGTCATCTGAAATCTTATATGCCATTCAACTTACCTCCTTACCTTTCTCCTTAGTGAGTTACTTTTTCTGACTAGCTTTTACCTTGCTAAGAACCTTCTTTTTCAGGGCTTTAGCTACAGGTTTAGGGACAAGGTCATTGATATCACCACCCAGGCTGGCCACCTCCTTAATACGGCTGGAACTGAGGAACTGGTACTGCTGGCTGGCAATCAGACAGACGAGCTCAATTTCAGCACTCAGCTTCTTGTTCATCAGTGCCATATCGAACTCGCGTTCGAAGTCGGTAGCCACTCTTAACCCGCGCACTATGGTTTGTGCTCCGATTTCCTTGGCGAATTCAACGGTCAGGGTGGAAAAAGGCTCCACCTCAACATTGGGTAAGTGAGCCACGGCTTGTCTTGCCAGATCTACTCTCTCGGCGGTAGTAAATAGAAGGTCTTTAGCTGGGGTATCATAGACTCCGATAACAACCTTCTGGAAAAGCTTAGCCGCTCTGACGGCGATATCAAGATGACCGTTGGTTATCGGGTCAAAGGTACCCGGGTAAAGGGCAATAGTCACGCCTTGTCCTCCTTTCGATATACTGCGATACAACTATCACCGTGACGGTGCTCCTTAATTAGATTTAATGTGCCGTAGGTTGAGTCTAGGGGAAGGTGGGGGGAGTGGGTGACAACGACTATGGTATCTCTCCCGACCAATTTAGAGTTTGCTAGTTGCTCCACAAGACTGCCTATAGATGAATCAGAATAGGGTGGGTCTATCAGTATGATGTTGTACTCCTTGTCCAGGAAAGAAAAAGCTTTAGCTACACTACAGCAATAAATATGAGCCTGTTCTCTCAGTTTTGTCTTTTCTAAATTTTCCCTAATTATAGCACAACATCTGGGTGAGCGTTCAACAAAATCAACCCAACCAGCCCCACGACTCAAAGCCTCAATCCCTAAACCACCGCTGCCCGAGAACAAATCGAGCACCTGCTCCCAGTTACGGGTAATGTTTTCAAGAATAGAAAAAATAGCCCCCTTCACTAAATCTGTTGCTGGGCGAGTAGCGGTTGTCTTTGGTGCTTTGAGCCGGTGCCCCTTGGCTTTGCCAGCGATAACTCTCATGATGCGTATTGATGATAACCAGTTTTAGAGGGTATTGTCAATCCTCGTTTCTTTTTATCAAGTCCTGCATCTTAGCGTAGGTACCGTCGGATAATGGCAGACCATGCCCGAAACACAGGATATTGAAATCTAATTGAGCCATCCTTTTTATTGATTCTACAGCTTGTGATAGGTCGGAGCTAACCATTTTGGGTGGGAGATAAAGGGTTTTACGGCGTTTCCTCAGGGCATCTCCGACGATAAGCAGTTTATTTCGTTGAGAGAAAAGGCTGATGCTGCCCGGGGTATGCCCGGGGGTGTGAATAACCTCAAGACCCCCAAGTGGTGGAAGTATCTCGCCCCCCGCTAACTGAATATCAATATCTCTGGATTTGACCGAAAATACTGAGCGTAAGGGGGAAGAAAGCGGTCTCATCTGAACATCGCTTATATCAGCTTTATGAATGGCAACCTTGGCTAGGGTTAGCTGTTTAAGTTCAGCCAATCCCCCCGTGTGGTCCATATGCCTATGGGTAAGGATAATGAGGCTGATTTCTTCCGGGGAACGTCTTAAGTGGTGGATAAAACCTGTTATTTGGGGTGAGCTACCACGAAGGCCGGTATCAATAAGTGTCAGCTTTTCCTCAACAATCAATATAACATTGGTACCCCTAATGGTTAGTTGATAGACATTAGGGGTGATTTGGCTGGTGCTTTGTATGAGACGGCGTATTTCAGATATGATAGGCATTTTCCTGTGAGATAAGCCAATTCTGAGGGTGATTCGCTCAGGTTATATCTGTTTTGGAGTTAGCTCTCGCTAGTTTCAATTCTGCTTAATGTCTCCTTCCATTGGGCTTCAGTCAAGCCCAGCCTTTGAAAAACATCATCTATATAGCGCAGGTAGTATTCATAATCAAAAAGTGGCTCAAGCTCCTCTGGAGGCAGACTGGCGGTAACCTCAGGGTCAGCTTTCAGCAGGTTGAAAAAGTTCCTGTTCCCCTTCCACGCTTTCATAGCGTTACGCTGGACAAGTTCATAGGCTGTTTGCCGGCTCAGGCCTTTATCGATAAGAGCCAGCATTACCCGCTGGGAGAAAATCAAGCCTTTGGTAAGCT
>CAYQQD010000122.1:0-2983 GCA_964419575.1 uncultured Dehalococcoidales bacterium
GTGAGTGCTTACCCTCAGCAGGTTACCGCTCAGATGGTTTATAATTTCCTTGGTGGTGGAGCTGGGATAAATGTTATTGCCCGTCAGGTGGGAGCCAGGATTATTGTGGTGGATATGGGGGTGGCAACTGAGCTGGAAGCTAACCCTCGACTTTTATCTCGGAAGGTGGCTTTAGGCACCCGGAATATGGCTCTAGGTCCGGCTATGACCAGCGAGCAAGCAGTTAGGGCAATAGAAATCGGGATTGAGATAGTGGCGGGCGAGGTGGCTAAGGGTCTGGATATAGTGGGCACGGGCGATATGGGGATAGGTAATACCACCGCCAGCAGTGCTATCTGTGCGGTTATGCTGGGGAGACCGGTGGCTGAGGTAACCGGTCGGGGCACCGGCATAGCCGATAACCAGCTTAGGCATAAGATAGAAGTAATAGATAGAGCTCTGGCGGTGAACCGCCCTAACCCCAGCCAGCCCCTGGATGTACTGGCAAAAGTGGGTGGGTTTGAGATTGGTGGCCTGGCTGGGGTGATGCTGGCAGCGGCTGCTCACCGTATTCCAGTGGTAATTGATGGCTTTATCTCTGGGGCAGCAGCCCTTATTGCCACGGCACTATCACCCAGATTGAAAGACTTACTTATTGCGGCTCACGTTTCGGCTGAGACCGGTCACTCCCTTTTACTCCGGCATTTGGGACTTAAGCCCTTGTTGGATTTGGATATGCGTTTGGGTGAGGGCACTGGTGCTGCCCTGGGGATATTTCTGGCTGAGACCGCTGCCAAGCTTTTGAGTGAGATGTCTACCTTTGCTGAAGCTGGAGTATCGGAAAGGAATGAGCTAAGCGATTGAATTTTTTAGCCGCACTAAGCTTTTTAACGGTTATACCCTTGCCTCGGCGGCGTGAGGTCAGTCCTGAGCAAGTAGGGAAGTCCTTAGTCTATTTTCCGGTCGTTGGTATTATTATTGGTCTTATTTTGGCTGGATTATACTGGCTTCTGCGTCTTATCTTACCTTCGGCGGTGGTGAGTGGGCTGTTGCTTATTTTTCTAGTGGTGCTCACCGGTGGACTACATCTTGATGGCTTTGTTGATACTTGCGACGCCATAGCTGGTCATAAGCCCCCCGAGGCTCGGCGGCAGATAATGCGCGATAGCCGGGCTGGTGCTTTGGGCATGGTTGGCGTCTGCTGCCTGCTGATAGTCAAGTATGTTTCACTAAATAGTGTGCCTGAGAGCTTAATGATGGCTACTTTGGGGCTTATGCCGGTAGTGAGTCGCTGGGTAATGGTCTATGCTATTTTCGCCCATCCCTATGCCAGATCGTCAGGTCTGGGGAAGGTATTTAAAGAAATGGCTAGTCGGCGTAGATTTGTTGTGGCTACGCTCATAGCTGTGGCGGTGGCTATTGCTTTAGCTCGATTGCCAGGCCTTATTATAATGCTCGGTGTCTGGGTTATAGCAGCGGCTATGGCAGCTTATCTAAAGGGTAAATTTTCTGGTCTTACCGGTGATACCTATGGCGCGATGAATGAGGTAGCTGAGGTCAGTGTGCTTATCCTGGTCTGTCTTTTGGCTTATAACCAGTGATTAGGGCTAGCCTAGAGGGATATTATGTCTAGATTACTTTTAGTAAGGCATGGTGAGACTGAATTAAATAGTGCTGAGAGGTACTGGGGGCAGAGTGATGTTAAGCTGAGTGCCCTTGGGCTTAGACAGGCTGAGAGGTTGCGTGACCGCCTGGCGAAGGAGAGGATTGATGCTGTTTACTCTAGTGACCTGCAGCGAGCTTGGGCAACAGCCAAGACTATTGCCTCAAGACACCGCCTGGATGTTATCACCTGTGCTGAGCTACGTGAGGTTAACTTCGGCAAGCTTGAGGGTTTGAATTTCGAGGAGATTAGCCAGCTTTTTCCTGAGTTTGCTGCCAAATGGAAGGCTCGGAAGAACACTAACATAGAGTTTCCTGGCGGTGAAAGCCTTAACCAGCTTCATAGCCGGGTCAGTAATTTTGTAGGCAGGCTGAAGACACATAAGGCTGAGGAGACAGTGCTTGTTGTCGCCCATGCCGGGGTCTTACGTAGTCTCATCTGTCAGCTAATGGGAGTAGAACTACGGTGTATATATCACATTCGCCTTGATTTGGCGTCACTTAGCATACTGGAGACGTATCCTGCGGGGGCAATACTGACCCTGTTAAACGATGTCTCCCATTTGGGTTAGGTTTACTGTCTAAAAGCCTAGCTGGGAAGAGGGAAGAAGAGCGTGTAACGGGGAGTTTTAGGGGGCAAATACGGGTAAAAAAGCCCCTCTCATATATCCCATTCCCCCTCATGATGGGAATATATATTCATATTATGGAGGGTCAAAGGGAGCGAAGCCTCGGCTACAAGCAATAATCAGGGGGTGTTAGAGGGGCGAAGCCCCTCTAAAAATAATTCCCCTTCCCCTTATCAAGGGGAAGGGGATAAAGGGGATAGGGTTGGCGAATATTCTAATAACTGGTGGCGCTCGTAGTGGCAAAAGCCGTTTTGCCCTCGAGCTTGCCCTAAAATTAGGTGAGCCGGTGCTATTTGTGGCGACAGCGCTGGCTGGCGATGAAGAGATGCGGCAGCGCATTGAGGAGCATCAGCGGGCAAGGCCATCAGCTTGGCGCACCCTTGAAGTTACTACCCACGTAGGTAACCAGATTTCTCAGCAAATAGGTAAGGCTCAGGTGGTGATTGTGGACTGCATCACCCTCCTCGTCAATAATATTCTCGGCCAGTATAGCCCCCGAACCGGTGCCTCTGTTATTGAGCAAAAAGTCACTGGCGAAATTAACGCGTTAGTAGATTGTATCAACCACACTGGTGCCAGCTTCATTATTGTTACCAATGAGGTTGGCACCGGCTTGGTGCCGGCTAATAGAATGGGCAGGTTGTACCGCGATTTACTGGGTAAGGCAAACCAGCTACTGGCTCAGCAGGTTGATGAGGTTTATCTCATGGTTG
>CAYQQD010000123.1:0-2965 GCA_964419575.1 uncultured Dehalococcoidales bacterium
CTGCGGTCGGTAACTAAGCCGGCTTCGTCCACGGTACAGAAGTTGCCGCGAGCGGCTATATCCCCTGACTCAAGGGGGAAGTCTATCCCGATTGCCTCCAGCACCCCCCGACCAATGGTAAAGGTCAAAGGGTCATAACCAAACAGAGCTAGATGCCCTGGGGCACTGCCTGGGGTTATCCCTGGGCTCACCGGGTCGATAAGCCCGCATATAGCTTTGGTGGCTAGTTGGTCAAGATTTGGCGTGTTGGCTGTCTCTAGCTCTGTCTTACCGGTTTTGGGGTTGGGTAATCCACCTAGCCCATCAATTACTAATAATACAATCTTGGTTGGCGAAGGCTTAGCGATTGTCTTTATTAACTCGAAATCAGGTAACAACTTCATAGATGAAGTTCTCTAAAACTCCTTCTTGGTTATTGGCTTTTATTTAACAGGGCTTCTACTCCGGGCAATGTCTGACCGGCTAGAAATTCAAGTGAGGCACCGCCCCCGGTAGAGACAAAGGTCATCTTACTGGCTAATCCCGACTTGGTTACTACTTCAGCCGTAGAACCGCCTCCAATAACAGTAGTGGCGTCGAGATTAGCTAGAAGTTCAGCCATAGCTTGTGTTCCCTTGGCAAACTGGGGTATCTCATATATGCCCATAGGTCCGTTCCAGAAAACTGTTTGGCATCGCTGTAGCTCTTCACTGAAGTTTTTTATCGTTCGGGGACCTACATCTACAATCCTCAAACTGGGCGAAATATTGTCTATAGCTACGGTGTTGACCTTGGCTTCACTACTAAGTCCATCAGCAACCACTACATCAATCGGTAATAGCAAGCGCACCCCCCTTTTGGTGGCGCCTTTCATTAACTTAGCTGCCAAATCTAGCATCTCCTCCTCGACCAAGGACAATCCTACTTCATAGGATTTAGCTTTTAAAAAGGTGGCTGCCATACCGCCACCAATTAGAATATAGTCCACCTTAGTCATAATATTTTCTATCATACCGACCTTATCACTTACCTTGGCTCCGCCGAGAAGGGCAGCAAAAGGGTGAACTGGATGGTCTAAAATACTACTCAGGGCATCAACCTCTTTTTCAAGCAGCAGCCCGGCTACTGATAGCAGGTACTTAGTAACGCCGACTGTTGAGGCATGACTTCGATGGGCAGTACCAAAAGCATCATTAACATATATGTCAGCTAAGCAGGCGAGGGCTTGAGCAAAAGAGGCATCGTTTCTTTCTTCCTCAGGATGGAAACGAACATTCTCCAAAAGCAAAACATCACCGTTTTTTAGTTTTTCTACCGCTGCCTCTACCTCGGAGCCAATACAGTCCTTGGTTAACCCTACGCGCCGCCCTAAAATCTGCGACAGCCGCTGGGCAACAACGGCTAATCTCAGTTTGTCAACTACCTTTCCCTTAGGCCGACCTAGGTGAGAGCATAGGATAACCTTTGCCCTGTGGTCAATAAGATATTTAATCGTAGGCAGTACAGCACGGATACGGCTATCATCAGTAATAACCCCGGTTTCCTCATCCAAAGGGACATTAAAGTCAACCCTAACCAGAACCCGTTTATTATTGACTTCTATGTCCCTGAGGGTCATTTTATCCATTTGTTCCGCCCAAGATTGAATCTAATCATTGCCTCATCGTAACAGTGGGAGTAAATAGTTGTCAAGCTAGCGCCCCGGGCTCTTAGGCAAGTGCTGAAGAATAAATTCACCGCAGCCAATTGAGTCAAAAGCAGTATCGCTTATCTTGACCTCCGTCTCAGTCCGTGCTAAATTTGATAACAGGTAACTTGTCCCTGTAGCTCAGCAGGATAGAGCGGCTGCCTTCTAAGCAGCGGGTCGAGCGTTCGAATCGCTCCAGGGACGCCACACAAGCTAACTAGGGCAACTGCTCTACCCAAAATTCAACCCAATGTAGCGCAATGTTGTAGTCCATTCCCCCACCACGTAGTCAAAATGTCGCCAGTGGCACATATCGTCAGCAAAGGATATGAACGGTTCTGACCGAATTAACCTGCTGGGCAGAATAATGCTTTTTACCATATATGTAGTGGGCTATCTTTGGGGCTGGATAATCACCTTGATAGAATTCTGGGCTTGGGCGGCAAGCTGGAAGCCCAAGCCTGTCTCTGCCAGACCCAAGCGATGGGTAATCATCTGGCGTACAGGGATAGTGCCAGCCCGAATGAGTTCCAGCGCCGTTTGGTAGTCAGCAGGGCTGCCGGCATAGGAGGTGGTGAGCGTTATATCATTACGCCAAAAAAGTTTATCTATTGAAACGGGAATAGTAATGCCAGGGTTTGTTGGTGCGAAGAAGAGGACAGTCCCCCCACGCTCCACTGACTCCAAGGCTTGGATAATGGCTGATGTGGCGCCAGTGCTCACTATCACTAGGTCAGCCAGGCGACCTTGATTGATCTGGCGCAGGCGAGTGGGCAAGTCCTCTTCAACGTGGATGATAGCATCAGCTCCAAACCGCTCTGCTGCCTCCAGCCGGTAAGGAGTAATGTCCGTTGCTATCACCCGACCTGCCCCCAGAGTGCGGGCTAGCTGCACATGGAGCAGCCCAGCAATGCCACTGCCGATGACAAGCACGCTACTTCCTGGCCGCATGTGTGCCAGTCTTTGTCCTCGCAGGACGCAAGCCAGCGGTTCAATAAATGTTGCCTCTTCGTAAGATACTTCGTCGGGCAACAGAAATACCCCGCGGTCGACATTGATAGCCGGCAAACGAATATATTCAGCAAAGCCACCGGGGTCAAAATTCGTCTGGCGAAGAGTTTCGCAAACAGTGTGATGACCGTTCAGGCAGTAGTGACATGTGTTGCACGGGACGTGATGAGCCGCTGATACCCGGTCACCCTCGTGGTAATGCTCCACTCCCTCTCCCATAGCCACAATCTGCCCGCCAATCTCATGACCCAGCACCAGGGGCGCCCGGTCAAGGCGATACCATTCCAT
>CAYQQD010000124.1:0-2955 GCA_964419575.1 uncultured Dehalococcoidales bacterium
TAGGGAAGCAGGTGATATCGTGGTCGTGTACTGAAGGACTGATTACGGATGGTAACAGGGTGGCTATCATTAGCCGTGCCTTTGATTACTGTTACCTTCACGAGGCTGGGCCTATACCCATACCGGACATAATGGACAGCATGGCGGCGGCGGCCATAACTGAGCCTATTTGGCCACCGGTATTAGCCCCGATGGCATGCCACAGGAGAAAGTTCTTCGGGTTAGCCTTCTGCCCTTCTTTCTGCACCACTCTAGCCGCCATGGGGAAGGCTGAGATACCAGCGGCGCCGATTAGGGGGTTTATCTTACCGTTGGTTATCACCCGCATTGCCTTACCCAGGAGAACTCCGGTTACAGTGTCAAGGCTAATCGCCACAAGCCCAGGCCAAACACGAGCAGTGTCTTTGTTTGTAGAAAATTACCGCCCAGCATTGCGGCGCCGATGCAAAGTCCGAGGAAAAGGGTCACGATATTGGTGATAGTGGTTTCAGAAACATCTGCCAGCCTCTTGACTACCCCAGATTCTTTAAGGAGGTTCCCCAGCATGAGCATACCCATTAGCGGCGCTCCCATCGGGGCGATGAGTATGGTGATTATTCCGGCAACTATTGGGAAAAGGATTTTCACTCGTTGGGATATCTGCTTCTCCGCTGTTGCCATTAGGGTGGCGCGCTCATCTTTCGTGGTTAAGGCTCTCATAATCGGCGGCTGGATGAGTGGAACCAGGGACATATAGGAGTAGGCAGCGATGGAGACCGCTGGCAGGAGTTCACGGGCGAACTTGGAGGTGACGTAAATGGCGGTAGGGCCATCGCAAGCCCCAATGATGGCGATAGATACTGCCTCTTGGCGGATAAAGCCAAGCTGCAGTGCTAGGAGCAGGGTGAGGAATATGCCAAACTGACCGGCAGCACCAAAGAGAAGCACCCTCGGGTTAGCCAGCATGGGACTAAAGTCAATCATGGCGCCGAGCCCAACGAAAAGGAGGCAGGGAAATAGCTGAGTAAGGATGCCAGACTTATAGATTATATTAATTATGCCGCCTTCATCGTGGGCTGAAAGACCAGCCAGGGGGAGATTGCCCACAATTATGCCGAAGCCGATAGGGAGTAGTAGAAGAGGTTCAAACTTCCTGGCGATGCCGAGATAAAGAAGAACGCAGCCTATGGTAAGCATCACGCCGCTCTGCCAGGTGAAATTGGCAAAACCCTGCAGCAGGCTGTTAAGGGCAGACATAAAGGCTTCCATAAGAGTTCCTATCCTCTAGCCTATTTTTCGTCCCCCTTTTCCTTAAATGGGAAGAACCTGATTAAAAGGCGAATAACCAAAATCAATATAGCGAGCGTAGTGATGGTCACGCCCATTCCCATACCGGTCATGGTTAGGCCAAAAGCTACGTCTCTCAACTACCACCTCCTAGGCACAGAGATAGGGTATCCTGATAGTTTGTTTTCTCATCTGTTGACGGTGGGGTATAGCATTTATCCTGCATTATTACCTGTTGCCTTTATTGACTCCTAAATTTGTTTATTTTATACCTAAATAAATATAATAATCAAATATTGTTACGGGTAGGGTTGTGTCCCTGCCTTATGATGAGCCCTTATTTGAGCTAGCATTTCTTTACTAAGGAGGGAAGTTTTGCTATAATCTCAAGGATTAAATAGGAAACTACCATATAATTAACCTTGAGTGGCAACACGGTCCTTTCTTGATAGCCTCCTGAAGGGGTAAAGGAATATAGCGTATATTCTTTTACCCGGCGAGAAGTAAATCAAACTTCCAGAGTAGGGTTTCTGGGAATTTCGGAAAGAGGTGAGCCATGGGTGCTGAAAAAATCGCCAGCAGCGTAGAAACTATTGAGATTAAAGCTGAAAAAATGCTTGAAGAGGCTAGAAGCCGAGCCAATGAAATTATCCTTAAAGCCAAGGAGGAGGCGAGTAGAATTCTTTCCGCTGAGATGCCTATGGATGAAGTCAAGAGGGAGCGAGAGCATATTCTAACTCAGGCTAGGCAAAAGGCTGACCACGAAGTTGAAGCATCCAAAAAGAAAGCGGCTAAGATTAGAGCCAATGCCACCAAAAAGATAGGAAAAATCACCCAGCGGATAGTGAATATTGTTACTGGGGCAGAACTGAAATGAGATCTCTAATCCTCAATTCCCCTGAGTCCATGGTTAAAGTGAGAGTAATTACGTTAAAGGATTACTCTGAACCGACTTTTAAGACCTTACACAAACTCGGGGTTCTTCATGTTGAGGAAAGTAAAGAGTTATCGCCCGTAGATAAAGCTGCCGTTGAACGTCAGCAAAAAGAGGCTAGCCAGCTATTAACTTTTGTTGGTAACATGCTAAGTTATATTGGCGAAAAGCAGCAGGTAGCAATAGGGGAAGACACTGAAGTAATATACACTAAGCCCTTTGACGAGCTTGGCAAAGAAGTGAGGTCATTGTATACCAGGTTTGCCGAGCTGTATGAAAAGACAGTTAAAATTGATAACGAGGTTGAACAACTAGCCGAACAAAAGAAATATCTTGGTGCCATTGCCCAGCGGCACGACCTTAAGTTAAGAGACCTAAGTTTCTCCGGGGACTACCTTGTTTCCAGAGTTTTTGTCCTGCCTACCGAGGCATATGAGGCTTTACATAATGAACTGGATAAGTACTTGCTCGGCAGCGTTGCTGGCACGGTAGAAAATGAAACTGTTCTATATGCCATTAGTAAGGTTGAAAACAGGGAAGCCTTAGAGGCTGTGGTTACTAATGCTGGCGGCAGAATTCTGCTAATACCAGACGAGGATTTGACACTGGGGGAATTCTTGGAAAGGGCTGAAGATAAACTTCGTCGGCTTGAAGAGAAATCAACCGAACTCAATAACGAGCTCGAAAGTAAGGCGGGACAGGAATTAAGAAATATTGCTCTTCTAAGGTTAGCGTTAATAGCTGAAAACCAGAGG
>CAYQQD010000125.1:0-2853 GCA_964419575.1 uncultured Dehalococcoidales bacterium
CCAATTACCTCCTCGGTGAACTGCGCCTTCCTTTTGAAGCCGACTACAGTAGTGGTAACCTCTACCTCACCTAAGTAAACCTTCACCTGCCCATAGCTTTTTTCACCGGTCATCCTGAGAATATGCAAATCAGTAATTTCCTTAGCCTGGGTATAATAAGCGGCAGTAGTTGGCTCAGCATAAGCGGTGCGGTTAGCTAGGTCAAGCCTGGTTATTATGTAGGATTCCCCCTGATGAAGGTAGATAGCGCCAGGGTGTATTTGAGAAAAAGCAAAGCTAGCCTCTACCGTCTCCAGCAAGGAGTCGGTTGAGGTATCAATAATAGCAAAGTTCTCCCCAGAAGTGGAACGAATGTTGATGCTCTGGGCTGGATAGGCAATAGCCGGGGAAAGATACCACCTGCCACTGCGTTCTCTGAGTACGCCCTGTCGCTCAAGCTCCCCCCTTTCCTGACTTAGGGCTGAGCCAAAAAAGTCCTCGTCGCCACTGTTTAGCGGTAGCTCCCAGGCAGCGCACAAGAGGTGGGCTTTTAAAATATAGGGGTTGCTGGGGTTAACCAAGGCATTCTCAAAGCTTTTCTGAAAAAAGAAATCAGGGTGACGCATAAAATACTGGTCTAGAGGATTATCCAGAGCGATAAGAAAACTTAAAGACTTACCCCTACCCCGACCGCTCCTACCAGCTTGCTGCCAAGCACTGGCGATACTCCCCGGATAGCCGGTAAGCACTGTTGCCTCGAGATCGCCAATATCTATACCCAACTCTAAAGCAGTAGTCGCCACCACTCCCAGAAGCTGACCGGAAAAGAGCTCCTGCTCTATTTGACGGCGTTCTTGGGGTAGATAACCAGCGCGGTAGGGCTTAATTTGTTTTGTCACCGCCGGGCTAGTCTCGGCTAACCTCTGCCGTGAGTAGTTATAAATAAGCTCGGTCAATCGGCGAGTTCGGGCAAAGGCTAGACTGCGGATATTATGACTGACTAATTCGGTAAATAAGCCTGTCGCTTCGCTATTGGGGCTACGCCGAACGCTCCTCGCCTCGTCTATGAGCGGCGGATTCCACAAGACAAATTCCTTGCTACCATGAGGAGAGCCATCATTATCAACCACCTCAAAAGGTAAACCTACCAGCCTTTCGGTATGCTCACCGGGGTTAGCTATCGTAGCTGAACAGCAAATAAATTGGGGGTTTGAGCCATAAAGCTGGCACAGACGGCGCAAGCGACGTATCACACAGGCTACATGAGAGCCAAAAACACCGCGATAGATATGGGCTTCATCCACCACCACATACCTCAAGTGGTGAAGTAACCGTGACCAAGACTGATGATTGGGTAGTATGCCAACATGGAGCATATCAGGATTGGTAAGCACTACCCTGGCTCGTTTCCTTATCTCAGCCCGCTCAGCCTGAGGAGTGTCACCATCAAAGGTGGCAAAGTCAGCCACGTCAAATAAACCAGGGCAAAAAAGCTCCCTTAGACTACGCAACTGGTCTTGAGCCAGTGCCTTGGTAGGAAACAGGTAGAGAGCCCGACTACGCCGCTCGGTCAAAATTGATTCCAAGACAGGGATGTTATAGCACAGGGTCTTGCCACTGGCACTGAAGGTTGACACCATCACATTCCTGCCCTGTCGAGCATAGTTTATGGCTTCAGCCTGATGAGTATAAAGAGGTAACAGCCCATGTTCATTGAGGCAATCCTGAAGCTCACTAACTAGAGGCTTATCTAACTCAGCATAGCTGGCTTCACGGGCTGGGATATGCTCAATATGAACAATCTGTCCCCTATAACTAGGTTGAATTGTAAGATATTGAAGGAAACCCGAGGTATCCATTATAGCTCGTTACAAAACAGGCAGGATCTCAATTTCATGATTGAGTATCTCCACCTCAAACCGACCGGCAGTAATAAAGTCCACCACTTTTGATAGGACTTCATTAGTATACTGCTTATTATTGCTAACACAGCAAATCCCTATTGTGGCTAGCTGCCACAAATCATGGTCATCAACCTCAGCTACGGAAACATTAAACCGATTTCGAAGCTGGGTAGTAATGGATTTCAACACCCGCCTCTTACCCTTGAGAGATAGATTCTCAGGTAAACGGAGGCTAATCTTACATACGCCGACATTCATAATACATATGACCAGAGGTTGTCCTTGCTTGGTCAGGGCACAAGAAATTATACCGCAAAAATAGAAGACAGGAAAACGAGGTAATAGTAGAAGTGAGATGGTCTCTACTCGGGCTTCTCCTGTCACTTTTCACCGAATTCGACAACAATACCCCCGGGCTTGGTTTCAAAATAGCACCAGCGCTTCCCCTGATAGATGCCACCCACCACCATCTTGGCTCCCTGCTGTTTTAATTTTGACACCATCTCATCCCAATTTGAGATGCTAAAGCCAATATGATGTAGCCCTTCTCCCTTGGTCTTGAGAAACTCTGGCCAGGGTCCTCCTCCCTCTAGCTGCTGGATAAGCTCCAATGTTGTTGTCCCTAACTTAGCCCAGGCAACCCTTTGCCTAAAGGGCTCGCCTACCGTTAACTCACCCTTGCCAAGTGAAATCTCTACCGTCTGCCAGGGTCCAAGACCCCAGACTGAGGAGAGGAATTCCATAGTCTTGTCTATATCTTCCACCACCACACTTATATGGCTAGGGGCAGGTAGAGCTACAGCACCAGTATCCGATGGCATATTAGTACCTCCTTTGCCAGAAATACGCCTTCATTATATTGGCTACAGTTATCAAGTCAAGGTTAAAATAAGATTATTTAGCAACCTATCCCCATGCCCCCTTCCCTTAATAAGGGAAGGGGGAGTGTAGGTAAGAGAGGGGCGAAGCC
>CAYQQD010000126.1:0-2828 GCA_964419575.1 uncultured Dehalococcoidales bacterium
ACCGTAAAAGTAGCTTCAGCAATATGGTCAGACTCATCCTCAACAGCTATGGTATGGTCGCCGGCAGTGCTCAGCGGGACGAGAATAGAGCACTCAAATCCGCCAGCGCTATCAGTGGTGTTATCACCACTTTCTATGTCCACACTTCCACCGTCGTATTCAACGGTAATATCTTCCCTATCAGCAAAGTAAAGCCCGGTAATCTCAACCTCAGTGCCGACAACACCCTGAGTTGGGTCTAGCGCAATCTGACCGGCGATTACGGTAAACTCGGCAACAGCTTTTATGTCTTTGCTGGCAGCTCCCGTATAGGTTGTAACATATACATAATAGGTGCCGCCGTGAACATCCTCATCGTCCGTGCCAGTGGAAAGCCTGGTTGGCACCTTGAAAGAGGTGGTGAAGTCACCATCCGTCTCAACTTGATAGCCTTGTTTTACCCGCTGATAGATCTCAACCTCATCGTCAATGTCATCACCCACATCGGCTTCCTGAATTGAGAAATAGATATCAACATAGGAAGGAACATCAGTCGTATCCTCCACGCTTGGCGGCCAATCGTTGCCATCAATATCAATAGTCTCACCGATTTCACCTTGCTCAGGGTCAAGGGCAATATCGTAATCGTACGCCGCCAGGGCTGGGGAGGCAGGGATGGCTAGCAATAGCAAAGATACGATAGCCCCTAGAGTTAGAATTCTAAAAATTTTTGTAAACTTCACCGAAACTTACCTCCTATTCCTTTTATCTTATAATAACGTTAAATTTTAACAGAAGTTAGCATATTTTACCTCACTTATAAAAAAGACTTCAATCTTGGCTCCCAGAACCTCTGGAATAAGTATCCCTATAATCCCTACGATAAGCCGTCCTCCTTCCTAGCCAGAAGGCAAGAAAACCGACACCGATGGCGATTAAGGCATATTTAACCCCGTTAGGCATGACAAAGCGAGAGCCGACATAAAACGACCCCGGGGCTGACCACCGGCTCTCATTAGAGGCACCATCTATCGCCTTTACCCGCCAGTAGTAGGGGGTCTCCTTTGTCCTTGGTTTTAACTTTTCCTCCCCCTTGGTGATGGTGTAGTCCGAGTTAGTCAAACCCTCCTTCTCCAACACTATAGAATCTGAAGCGAAACCCTCATCGGTCGCCACCTGAAGGAAATAGGTTACGGGGAGGCTGTCATCAGTAACACCCTCCCAGTCAAAGTGTGTCTCTGCCTCGGCTCTACTGCCCTCTTCTGGTGCCTTAAGCCTTGGTGCCGGTGGTGGTTCCGACTCCATGGTGAAAATACATCTGACAATATTGGTGCCATCACTGGCAGTTACGGTATGACTTCCTCCGATACTCGCCGGAACATCGAAGGTGGCAGAAAAAGCGCCATTAACACCAGCCCCCACGGTAGCTACCTCGGTGTCATCGTACTTAATAGTTACTATCCCACCAACCGTGAACCCGATACCACTAATGGTGACTGCGGTGCCAACATTGCCCATAGCTTGGCTGAGGTTAACTCCAGCCCCTACGGTGAACTCCGCTTTAGCTATATTGCCGTCGCCATCCTCTACTTCCACATCATAAGTGCCTGACGGCATCACTGGCACATTAAACCTGGCCTCAAAACTGCCGACCTTATCACTCCTACCGGTGGCTACCTCAGCCTTATCAAAGTAAATAGTTACGTCACTCGTATCGCCGAAACCGGTACCGCTAACGGTTACCTCCTCACCCATCGCCCCCGATGACGGGTTAAGGGCAACGGCGGAAATTACCTTGAAGTTAGCTTCACCCGAGTTGCCCAATACATCCTCGGCTACAATCTGGTGTTCCCCAGCAGTACTGTTAGGAATAGCCAAGGTGTAGCTAACCTCTCCTGTAGGACCAGCCACCTCATTACCCACACTCGTCCCATTGTAGTAGAAAGCTACCACCTCGCTAGCATAGAAACCCTGGCCATTAATGGTTACCCTGGTACCGACAGCACCATCTCTGGGATGTAGCTCAATCGCGATTGCTTGGACAATGAACGGTCTCTTGTTCCCCAACGGATTGCCCTGCTCGTCCCTAACGCTAACAAAGACTTCCCCCGGCGTGGCATCATCAGGGACATCAAACTGGATGGTGAAAATCCCACTGTCGGGAACGACTAAGGTTTTAGTTCTCCTCTCGCCAAAGAAGATGGATATGCTATCGCCTCTATAGGACTCAAAGTTTGTCCCCTCCACCGAAACCATTGTCCCTGGTGAGCCAGAGGTGGGAGACAGAGTAATCGATGGCGCCGCCAAAACCGGCGTCGCTGGTATAAGCATTATCACCAATGACCAGGTAGCCACTATAGCCAGTATTCGGAGGAGTCTAGCATATTTCACTCGCATCCCCTTAACTAACAATATTACTCAACATAGGCGTTCAAATATTCACTAATTATCTGTTCTTGCTGCTCGCTACCGGTAGTCAAGAAGTGGTGCAAACTTGCCCCGACAAGTATGTTTTTCTTTCTAGCCGTCCTTGTCGCTAATACATCCACTGCGGCTTTCAGTTTTTCTGGAATTTCCACGGATAGGATTTTCTTTTCCATATTAACCTTCCCTAAATTTTATAAGGTTTGGCTATATTTTACTAGCCAAGAATTGCCTTGTCAAGCCTTTTGGATGAAATTGTTTAGCAACCTATCCCCCTGACCCCCTTCCCTGGAAGAGGTAGATGAAGTCCTTGCATAAGGGGGAGTGTAGGTAAGAGAGGGGCTTCGCCCCTCTCTAAAATCTCTTCCCCCTCTCCTTCTCAAGGAGAGGGGGATTAAGGGGGTGAGGTTAATAAACAACCTTGG
>CAYQQD010000127.1:0-2791 GCA_964419575.1 uncultured Dehalococcoidales bacterium
TAGCCAAACCAGCGATACGCACCACGCCTTCCGTAACGGTAAAAATTGGCTTAATGCTGAGCATTGAGCCCACCTTGGCGGTCACCTTAGGAATGCGTCCGGTTCTATAGACGTGGCGGATGGTTTCCATAACACCAATGACGTTAACCTTGTCTCTAACTGATTTAGCCACTTTAGTGACCTCATCTAAACTTTTACCCTCGGCGGCAGCTCGGGCAGCTGCCGAAACAATAAGCCCCTCCCCCACCGCCGCAGTCTTTGAATCCACGACCTCAATCGGAGTTCGAGGCAGCTCATTCCTGGCGTCTTCTTTAGCTAAACGAGCCATGTCGTAGAGAGTGCTGAGCTTGGAAGAAAGGGTGAGGCAAAGTATGCCCTCAGCGCGAGTAGATGCCTCACGATAAGCATCCATATATTCGCCAGCTGACGCTGGTGATGAAGCAAAATTGTCAGGTGCTTTCTCCAGCAATCGGTAAGCCTCGGCCGAGTTTATGTCTACTCCATCCCGATATATGGTGCCATCAAAATGGATATTAAGAGGTACTATCCGCAACTGGTATTGCTTTACCATTTCCGGAGTCAGACAAGCTATGCTATCAGCCAGAATGGCTACCTTTTGCATTGGCAACTTCTACTAGGTGGCGTCCTCAGCCCTTGGTTGCTGTTTACCACCTCTTATCCTTCGTTCCATCAGCGCCGGGATTAGCAGACATCCAACTATTACTAGAGCTAGAACCAAAAAGGCGGGCAGACCAAGACTGCCTTCAGCATAAAAGGCGACCATAGTCAAGACGAGAAATCCTGATATAAGCAACAGGATTACTCTGAGCCAGCGTTGTCTCAAACGAATGAAGGCTGCCACCGTGAGGGCTAAAGTCGAAAAGCTAAGCCCAATCCAGGGAGCAAGATAACGAATATGCTCAAGACTGAATTCAAGAAATTTACCCTCTTTGTCTACCGATAAAAGCCAACCGATGATAATTGGTATTGGCAGTAGCATAAGAGCACTGTACAACCAATCCCTCTTTATAACTTGAACGGTAACGGTGAGCACTAACCACAAGGCAAGAGGAAGATACACTAATACCGCCACCCATGACCAGACTTTCGGGAGATAGAGCAGAGGTAAAACAGCCATGACCACCGGTAGCAAAGAGTAACCTAGCCAGGGAAAAAGCCACACTGGTTTGCCATGCCACCAGCCATAGATGGCAGTGCCGAGAACTAAGACGAGTATAACTGCCAGCCAGCCAATACCTTGCCACCAATTCAGCACAAAGAGCAGGGCAAAAAGCAGATGAGGCATCGAGGCTAACAGCGCCTGTTTCCAGGTGCCCTGGCTGTGAGCTTCGTATATCCGACGAGCTACCAGCTTAGCTGAACCCAAAAGCTTAATACAGGCGTTAGCTGCCTCCTCCTCAGATAACCCGGCTTCCCTCATCTCCTGAAACTCATCCTCAATGTGCGTTTGTAGCTCATCAATGACTTCTCTCTCCGAGACGAGGTCCAGTCTCAGGTTCTCTCTAACACTATCCAGGTATTGGCTCAGTACCGCTATCACTGTTTCTACCTCATATCACGCGCTTGCGGGCTGGATAATCAGGTTCATAGCAATCAAGAAATCTTGCCACTGACTTCTCTTTACGGCCAGCAGCCGATAGCCTTTATCAGTAAGATAGTAGTATCTTCTCTGCCGACCGCTGGGTAACATCTGCCACTTACCTTCAATCAAGCCCGCCTTCTCCAGACGGTGAAGGGCCGGATAAAGAGTACCCTCCTTAAATTTAAAGTAGCCCTGACTCTTTTTCTCAAGCTCTTTAATAATTTGATAGCCATACATTGGCTGCTGACTGATGAGACAAAGAAGCAAAGACTCAGAACTACCTTTCATCAACTCAAGCCTTTGGGCCATTTCAACTACCTCGCTTTCTATGATACCTAGAGCAACTACATATAATTTAACAATATTTTAACAGTATATTCGCCAATTGGCAATAGTCTGACAATGAGAAATCGCATTAAAGGAGTTTAGGGAGCTTACCCCTTCTTTAAGAAATTGCTACTTCTGGGAAGAGTGGTGGTATTGATAGACGTTCCCGAAGACCTGCTTTGTCAATCTTCCCGCTGGCAGTCCTGGGTAGAGAATCCATAAAGATAATCTGTTTAGGCACCTTGTAACTGGCGAGGTTTTCAAGGCAAACACGCTTAATCTCTTGCTCGGTAGCTATTTCCCCTTTCTTTAAAACAACAACCGCCCCCACCACCTCCCCCCGAAGCTCATCAGGAATGCCTATCACCGCTGCCTCAGCAACTTTGGGATGGGTGGATAACACATCCTCAATATCACTGGGATGGACATTCTGACCCTTGATAATAATCGTTTCTTTCTTCCTGCCCGTAAGAAACAAATTACCCTTCTCATTAACGACACCGATATCCCCGGTATAGAGCCAGCCGTTCTTTATCACCTCGGCGGTAGCCTGAGGATTATTATAATATCCCTCCATTATCGGTCCTCGGACAATTACCTCGCCCGATTGATTTGGAGGTAGCTCCCGGCCATTACCATCTACTATCCTCACTTCCCACTCAGACAGGGCTTTTCCTACCGAACCAGGTTTTCCTCTACCATCAAGGGATGAACAGGTAACATGACATACCGCTTCGGTTAAACCCCAACAATCCATAAGAGTAAAGCCATAGTGTTGCTTGAACCGCCTTATTATGTCAACCGAAAGAGGCGCACCGGCACTGGCACACAAGCGGAGAGAACTCAAATCGTTCTTTATCC
>CAYQQD010000128.1:0-2785 GCA_964419575.1 uncultured Dehalococcoidales bacterium
AGGGCAGTGCCATAGCCACCGGTAGCTAGAGCCCCGGTATTACAGTGGGTCAGGATGGTAAAACCGTCCCTGATTAGCTCGGCGCCAAGCTGAGATAGCTTTCTGGTCGCCTCAGCCTCTTCGGCGTGTATCTTAACCGCTTCGTTAACAAGTGCCTGTTTAATCTGGTCTATATTATTGCCGGCTTCAGCTACTTGCTGCATTCGGTCAATGGCTTGAAAAAGGTTTCGGGCGGTGGGTCTGGTGGCGGCGAGGGTGTGGTTAATCTCCCTGAGCTTTTTCAGGAACTCGTCCCTGAACTTAGCCTTAATTTTTAGCGCACCTAGAGCCATTCCGTAAGCCCCAAGTATACCGATAGCTGGTGCCCCCCTGATTCTCATTTCGGTGATGGCTGAGGCTACAGCCTGATACCCAGTAAGCTCAAGATAAACCTCTTCTTGTGGGAGCCTGGTCTGGTCGAGAATTTTTACCCTGTCACCAAGCCATTCTATAGGCAGATTACTTTCCTCCCTTTAACTGTTCCTCCTGCCACTGCTTACGGTGTAGCTCCATAAGCGTGAAACTATATCCGTCCTTACTCAACTTTCCATATGGAGTGAAGCCGCATTTTTGGAAGCACTTCTGGGCTCGTTGATTTGACTCCTGGGTCTTCAGGTAGATTCGGTTGAGGCTGGTCTGGCGGAAAATATAGCTGACGAGGGTGGTTACGGCATCGGTACCGTAGTCCTTATCCCAATAACTACGGTCGCCAATCATAATCCCGAACTCGGCTTCGCCCTTAGTCTCATCAATGTTGTAGTAGACGCAATTACCAATATGCTTACTATCTAGGGTTTCTATGGCAAACGGGTGTCTGGTTGAGCAGGGGTAACGCAGTTCAAAAGCGAAGCCAGATAGATACTGGGGGAAAGTAGCCTTTAGCTGTGGGGTAGCGTCAAGCTGAGCCAGCTCGGGGTCTGTTCGCCAGGTATAGTCGTTTAGGGCATCGGCTAGCCTTTTGCCACGAAGTTTAATCTTGGTGCCAGTAATCATCTGAGCCTCAAGGGTGTCAAACTCAGAAAGAGAAGGGTTCCTCTCCTATTTCTAACTCTTTTAGGGCTTGCTCTGCCGCCTGCTGGATTGTCTCACTGGGGTCATCCAGGCATTGTTCCAAGCAGTTTTTTGCCACAGTGCCACCTATCTTACCCAGTGCCTGGACAGCAGCCAGTTGAATCTCAATATCGGGGTCATTGACCAGGGCTATAAGGTGGGGTACCGCTTCTTCCTCGCCCAATTCACCGCAAGCCCCGGCTGCCTCATAGCGTATCTCAGCGTCAGCACTGTCCAGTTCCTTTAACAATGTAGGTAGCCAGGCTGGATTACAGCTCTTACCCATGGCGTAAATAGAACTGGCCCTAAGTTTTGGATTATTACTTTGGTAGGCTTCTAAAATAGCTTTCTTCACCTTAGGCAGGTTTACCGGGGCTACCGCCTCCAGGGCACGGCGTTTAACTTCTATCGGCGTGCTTTTATCACTAATGACCGCTAGTAAAGCTGGGTAGACTTTGGCTACATGACAGGAGCGTAGCTTTTTATGCTCGGCTAACATGACGAATTTGCCCAGTGCAGTAGCTGCTGCTGCCTGGACTTTCTCCGAGCTATCTTGCTCCAGTAGGTTAATGAGCGGGTTAATCAGCGACGGCTCCTCATTCTCCCATAGACCTTCAATAGCCTTGTTTCTCACCTCGGCATCTTCATCTTTAAGACGATTTTTGAAAATGCTATCAAAGTTAAGCTCAAAGTCGTCTTCGGCAAGCCTAACCAGTTGAGATACAATCTGCCGCCGCCGTTTTGGCTCAATTGTTGCCCATACCTGTTCAAGGACTGCCAGCTCTTCTGGGTTTAGGTTTGATAGCTCAGCCAGCTTTGAACTAGATAACAGCTTATTACTATTACCTAGGTCGGTGATAATCTTCTCAATAGGTGATGGCATCACTGGTCCCTTAGTTTTATTCCTCTTCCTCGTCCATTTGTTCCCAGATAGGTTCAGTAAAGTAGTCTATATACTCTCCCATAGCCTCAGCCGCGGCCTGTTTTAATCTCTCTTTCATTTCTCCAGCTAGCTCTGCCAGCTCGGTTACATCAATCTCAATGTCCAGCATTTTAGTCAGAACCTGGAGTATAGCCAGGGCAGCCATTGGGTTCTGTATCCTGGTGGCATACATCGGCACCTCGCCCAGTAGACAGACACCATCAATGCCCCTCTCTTTGGCTACACCTAGTAGTAGTCCGTTCAACCCGGCAATCTGCAGGTTACCCTTGCGCACTAAATCATATTTTTTGAAATCTTCAGCCACTTGCTGGCTAGTGGCTACCCCCCACACCTCGGGTGGCTCGGTATGGTGAATCCGACTCAGGGCGGCGGCACAAGTATATACCCGCTTAACCCCAAAGCTTAGTCCGACATCAAGGACGCAATTGGCTAGCTCATATCCTTTGGATGTTGGTTGGTCCTCGCCAATGAATAATATTAGATCGCTTCCACCCCTTTCGTTTTTCCAGTAGTAGAATCTACTCTGTGGGAAGCTTGGTGCCTCGACCACGTTGGCTCTAACTATTACGCCGATGGGGTCAAAGAAACGGGAAGCCTCAACCTCCCCCAGTTTTTTGAAGGCAAGCTTTCTCTCCAGGTATGAAGCCACGATAATGGCTACATTGCCGATGCCAGGCCAAGCAGTGAGCATATTCGGCGCATTAAGCTTTGGGCGGGCATAAAGCTTAACCAGTTTGTTCATTTTGGGTATGC
>CAYQQD010000129.1:0-2761 GCA_964419575.1 uncultured Dehalococcoidales bacterium
GATAACTGTCCTCTGGTAGCCAACCCCGACCAGACCGATAGTGATGGCGATGGCACAGGTGATGCCTGTGAAACCACCCCTCCGTCCCCTCGACCGTCTGTTGTTCCGTTGTTAGTACGGCCGGGATGCCATCTTGATGTGGACATGCTGGATGAGGTAACCATACTCAGGATTAGCTGCTGTGGCAATGAGACTCTCAAGGACTATGTGCCCACCGACCCCGATGAAATACATTTCTTGGTCATTGAAGATGGCACACCGATATTTTGTGGTGAGGGTCCGGGATGCGGAAACTATCCCGAGATAATAGTGATGAGTGTGGTTGACAACCCACCGCCACCTCCAGATGGCATGACAATAGTAGGTTCAGTTTATGACTGGACCGGGTATTTGGATGAAGACATGACTGAGCCATGCTCTCAAGTTACCTTTGGCTTGCCCTGTACGATGATATTAAGCTATGACCCTGATGAACTAGATGGTGCCTTCTCGCCGGTGGTCGCCTATTATGATGAGGAACTGGGTGTGTGGGTTATACTACCACCTGACACCGGTAGAGTGGCTGAGGTAGGTCAGGCAACCGGTTTATTATATTACATCCATTCATCATTCGCCGTTCTGGCGGAGCTACCGCCATCCCCACCACCGCCACCACCTCCACCGGTCCCGGCTCCACCACCGCCTCCACCATCGGCCCATTTTGTAACCAGTGGCTTGACCATTGTGCCAAGTCTGGAGAAGATAGAGTGGGGCACCCTCACCTTTGTGGTCAGGGAGGGGGAAAACGTTACCGTGGCTGCCAACGTGGGTAATGACGGTGGGCAGGAAGGTAGCTATGTTGCCAATCTCATGCTAGATGGGCAGATACTAGACACCCGGGAGATTACCCTTAGCCCGGGGCAGGGCCAGACGGTAGTTTTCCATATTCTGGACAATGAGCCAGGTCACTATGTCGTACGGATAGCCGACTTGGGTGGAGAATTCCAGACTTGGGTATGGGTCAACTGGTGGCTAATTGGCGGGCTCACTGCCGCTTTCGTACTGGGAGTATGGGCGGCTTGGTATTATGGTTACCATCGTCGTAGGCGGCTTAAAGGCTGATAGCGAGCTTAACTAGCTGAACCCGTCTGACAGAGCATCCCCTCTAGCCTAAAATCGTATTCCAGCTTGTCATTACTCATTCGTTTCTCTTGCACCCAGATTAAATATTGCTTTGTTCCCAGGTCTCTACCTTAGAGTTCCCCAAGACTGTTTTCCCACGGCTTCAGGATAGCCCTATGCCCTATATGCTCCTTATTACCTACTTACCTATGACCAAAGTCCTATTGTCACTACAAAGGCCACTATTTAATATAGGCTTATAGCAAAGTTGGCGTTTAGGAGTAGACTAACCATGGCAAATGAACCTTTGAAAGAACCTGGAGGTATCGGGGAACCTCGGCGTGGGCTGTTAAAGGGTGTAGCTGAGCCTGAGGCATTACAACTAATTCCGGAGGCGATGGCTAGGAAATACACCGCTATACCTCTAGCCATAACTGATAATGGCCTGCGGGTAGCTATGGCAGACCCCGAAGACCTCTTTACTCTGGAAGCTTTGGCTGCCCAGAGCCAGATGCGTATCGAGCCTGAGATGGCTAGTGCCGAGGAAATTCAGGAGGCTATCGATTTCAACTATAAAGCCTATGAGGAAATAGAGAAGCAGATTTCCAATATCTCATTCCCTGACGAGGCGGTAGGTGAGCGGATTGGGCTTGATACCGGTAGCGAAGCCCCGGTAGCCCAGGCTCTTAAACTTATCATAGATGCGGCGGTAAACTCTCGAGCCTCTGACATTCATCTTGAGCCAGAGGAAAGTAAACTTCGAGTCCGTTATCGGATTGATGGCACCCTTCACGATACTCTCTCGTTGCCAATGGTGGCAGCCAGCCTAATCATCTCTCGAATTAAAATCCTAGCTAGTATGAATATTGCTGCCCATCATCCTCAGGATGGTCAGTTTTCATTTAAGTCTAAGGGTCGATTAGTAGATATCCGGGTGGCAACAGGACCAACCGTCTATGGCGAGATGGCAACATTGCGGCTCCTTTATAAGTCCCGAGCCACTCTAAATCTGTCTGAGCTGGGTTTTCTCCCCGAAAGCCTAGCCAAGTATGAAAAGATGCTAAAAGTCCCCTTTGGCATGATTCTAGTTAGCGGTCCCACCGGTGCCGGCAAAACTACTACCCTTTATGCCTCAATCAATCAGCTTGACAGTGTTGGGCATAACATCATTACTATTGAAGACCCGGTAGAGTATCGGTTTAAGAACATTAATCAGATTCAGGTTAATCCTCGGGCTGGCGTTACCTTTGCTAGCGGACTTAGGTCAATATTGCGTCTTGACCCTGATGTAATAATGGTCGGTGAGATACGTGATGCCGAAACAGCTAAAATCGCTGTCCAGTCAGCTCTTACCGGGCACCTGATGCTATCCTCAATCCATGCCAATGATGCTGCAGGTGTCGTCTTTCGCCTGCTTGATTTAGGCGTCGAGCCATATTTAGTCTGCTCCGCACTTATCGGTGTGGTGGCTCAACGCATGGTACGCAAGATTTGCCCCTATTGTGCTCACCCGGTTGATGCCCCATTGGTTGAGCACATGGCGTATAGTAATGAAATGGGTGAAGAGCGGGAAGGATTCCTCTACGGTAGCGGTTGTAAAACATGTGCCCATACTGGCTACCTGGGGCGAACTGGAATCTTTGAGATACTGTATATGAGC
>CAYQQD010000130.1:0-2758 GCA_964419575.1 uncultured Dehalococcoidales bacterium
AGCCGGTGCCCCTTTTTAACGAAGATTAACTTACCCGCATACTTTGGGGTGTGAGCGAATAATAGTTCAAAGCCCCAAGGTTTTTCTGTTTTTCGGGGGAGTTCGTTTTTCATTTTCCTCTCCTTAGACCCCGGCTAATTCTCTCCCCAGCTTAAGCAGCCTTTCTACTCGAGCTTGGGTATCACTTTCTGAATAGATGCGAAGCACCGGCTCGGTTCCAGAAAACCTGATGAGTAGCCAGGTAGTATCAGCTAACACAAATCGGAAGCCATCTTCGGTATCTAGGTTAACTACCTTAACCCCTTCAATGGATTCGGGGAGATTATGCTTAATGCGCTCAGTTATTGCCCGGCGTTTGCCTTCAGGGAATTCTATATCTATGCGCTTGAAGTAGTGGGGGCCAACCTTGCTATAAAGGTGGTCAATGAGTTGTGACGGGCTTTTACCGGTCTTAATCATCAGGTCAAGGAAGTAGAGACCAGACAGGATGCCATCTCGTTCTGGTATGTGACCCCTGAAGCCATAGCCACCGGATTCTTCACCGCCAATGAGTCCATTTTTATCTATCATCTTTTGGGCAACATATTTAAAGCCCACCGGCGTCTCATAGACCGGCACCCCAAATATTTCCCCTAAGCGGTAAACCATACTGGTAGTGGTTATGGTCTTGACTATAGCCCCCCGCTCACCCCGCACCTCCAGCAGGTAAAGGCAGAGCAGGGCAAAGACCTGGAGGGGGGTCAAGAAGATGCCATTCTCGTCTATGATGCCAATGCGGTCGGCGTCACCGTCAAGCGCTAGTCCCACGCTGGCTTTTCGTCTTTTGACGGTCGCTGAGAGCTTGGCTAAATTAGCCTCAATTGGCTCCGGTCGTATCCCGGGGAATAAGGGGTTTCGTTCATTATTTATCTCTATTAGCTTGATAGCTCCATCGCTTAGCAGTGCCTTGAAATAGCCAATACCAGCTCCATACATTGGGTCAACCACTACCTTCAGCCTGGCTCGGCGTAGCCCATTTAGGTCAATAAGCTTGGCTAGATGGTCGAAGTAAATTGGAGCTAGGTCAAGGTGTTGTGCCAACCCTTGTTCTAGGGCTTGAGCCAATGGCATCTGGTTTATCTTGCCAGCGGAAATAGCCTGGGAGACGTGTTTCTCCAGCTCATCAGTAACCTCAAGCGAGGCACTAGAGCCGAGCTCAGTTTTATACTTAAAGCCGTTCCAGCTCGCTGGATTATGGCTGGCGGTGATGATTATAGCCCCACCCGCCTTTTTAGCCAGAACACCACAGCTTATCACCGGTGTCGGGGTAGCCTTGGGACAGAGGTAAACCTTTATCCCGTTGCCGGCAACTACCTCAGCCGCGGCTGAAGCAAAGTCCTCGGAGGCAAAGCGGGTGTCATAGCCTATAATTAGCCCTCGGCTGGCTAGACCTGTCTCCGTTAAATAATTAGCTACCGCCTGAGCGCAAACCCGCACATTATCAAAGGTGAAGTCCTGGGCAATAATCCCTCGCCAGCCATCAGTGCCAAATTTAATCGGGCTATTTATCTACCTCACCCCCCTTAAGCTTTCCTTTTTGTTTTATCTCCTCTCTCGGTAATAAATCACAAAAGTAAAATGAATCCCTTAACACTTTCTTGCCCGGCTTATAGGCTATCCTCTCTCTGAATATTGGTCCGTCGAAGACGAAGGAGTGAAATTCTCCATTCTCGCCTCCTGGGTCAACATTAGGCGGAAGCTCAGCCAAGAAGCTTTCATCAATTATCCTGCCGACAAATCTCTTGTCAAGAACTCTGGTATTAACACAAATAACGATAGCCTGAAAGCCTAGGGCGATAAATGACTTGGTAAGCTGGGCGGTATCTCTCCCCCATATCGGGAAAATTCCCTTCATCCCTAACTTCGACAAATTGCTCTCCCGATATTTCCTTACCTCTTCTAAAAAGATATCGCCAAAAACTACCCCAGAAACACCCGCTTGTTTAAACTCGATAAGGGTTTCCTTCATCCTAGATTCATATTCTTCATTAGAACAATCCTTAGGGATAAATACCTCCTGCATGGGTAAGCCTAGCGATTTTGCCTGCTGCTCAACTAAAATCCTTAGCACGCCGTGCAAGCTAACCCTATCATAATCCTCGGTTATTGTGGTTAATAAAGATACTATTTCATACTTTCTGTCTTCTATAATCTGGTAAAGAGCCAGGGCACTATCCTTACCACCGCTCCAGGAAAAGAGCACCTTTTCCATTTTATGATTGTCCTACCTCACCCCTAACCCCCTCTCCTTCAAAGGAGAGGGGGAGCCTCTCTTTAACTCTCCGAGCAGGACTGGATTTGAAGGGGCGCAGCCTTTTCAAACTTCTCTTATTTACTTCTAACCCAATGCCTCTTTTCTTAACATTTTGGCTAAATCGGTCTTTTCCCAGGGGAGGTCAAGGTCGTCTCGTCCGAAATGTCCGTAGCAGGCAGTCTGTCGGTAGATGGGACGGCGGAGGTCAAAGGTTCGGATAATGGCTTCGGGTCTAAGGTCAAAGTGTTTATTAATCAGGTTAAGTAAGACCTCTTGCCCAACCTTAGCCGTGCCAAAGGTTTCAATAGAGATAGAAAGTGGGTGAGCCACGCCAATAACATATGAAACCTGGATTTCGGCTCGCTCAGCTAGCCCGGCGGCGACAATGTTCTTGGCTATGTAGCGAGCCATATAGGCTGCCGAACGGTCAACCTTGGTTGGGTCTTTGCCTGAGAAGCAACCACC
>CAYQQD010000131.1:0-2752 GCA_964419575.1 uncultured Dehalococcoidales bacterium
ATATTTACTAACTTAGTTAGGGCAGATAAGGCATGGCTGAAGTTATCGAAAGACCAAAACCCCTTACTGTTCGAGAAGCCGCTAGACGTGTTTTGGCTCACGAAAATGCCATGCTCGGCGTGGCTCTAGTTGCATTAATAGCCATATTAGCCGGCGTGTCTAGAGGGAGAACAGTCATACCAGGTAATATGGCCGATGTGCTGTTACAGAGCTCGATTAGAGGGGTGACAGCGGTAGGCCAGGCGTTTATTATCTTAACTGCTAATATTGACCTGTCGGTTTCTGGAGTTGGAGCTCTGTCTATGATGCTGGGTGCCGCCATGATGACTACAGAGTGGAAGAATATCCTCGGCTACCCAGCATCTCCATTTATGGCAATACCAGCTATGCTGGCCGCCGGACTCGCTTGGGGGTTACTTAATGGCTTATTGGTGGCACGCCTCAATATACCGTCGTTGATAGCAACATTTGGTGTGTGGCAAATAGGCTATGCGGCTGCCTACTACGTAACTGAAGGCAAAGCCGTTATGGAGCTGCCAGAGAGTTTCCGTATGTATGGGGACTTGCCGGGGGCGCCAATTATCTTTTTCACGGTGGCGGGGGTGGCTTATTTCGTCCTTACTTACACCGGCTTCGGTCGTCGTGTCTATGCTGCTGGTGGCAATTCGGTAAGTGCCTACCTTTCCGGCATAAACGTGGGAAGGGTGCAATTCATAACCTTTGCTATCTCGGGGATACTCGCCGGGCTGGCTGGTGTACTGATGTGCTCGCGTGGTATGGCAGGCTCAATAGAAGGCTTGCGGGGTCTGGAGCTGGACAGCATAGCTGCGGTTTCTATTGGTGGCTTCAGTCTATTTGGTGGCAGAGGAAACATGATTGGGGTGATACTTGGCGCTATAATAATTGGCGTGGCTAATAATGCCTTAAGCGTAATGCATATGGGGCACGGTGGCAAGTATATTGTAAAGGGGGCGATAATAGTCTCGGCGGTGGGGGCTGACATTTTGCGTCGTCGGCGCCGCCGCTGAAGTCGGCTTACTACCGTAAGGATATAAATCATGGCTGAAGTTGTAGAAAGGCGGGAGCGAGTTACTTTCCGGGAAGTTGCCAGACGTGCCATGAGGTATGAAAATGCTACCCTCGGCATCATTCTGGCAGCAATCATGGCTGGTTTTGCCGGGGCTACTGGGGGGAAGACAATCCGCATAGATAATCTGAAGATGGTCCTGGTACGAGGCTCGACCATGGGGATTGCCGGTATAGGTCAGGCTTTTACTATCTTAACCGCTGGTATTGATTTATCCCCGGCTGGAGTAGCTTTTGGGACTTCAGCTATAGGTGCCTCAATGATGACTACCCAGATGTGGCAGAATAAGTTTTTCTCCTACCCGGTTCCGATATACGTAGGGATACCACTTATGATGCTATTCGGAGTCGGTTTTGGGGCAATCAGCGGCTTGCTAATCTCGCGTATCGGTATACCGCCGTTGATAGCAACCCTAGGTGTGTGGCAAATAGCCTACGGAACCGGATTCTTAGTAACTGGGGGCTTTACCATTACCAGAATGGTGAAGCCTCTGACTTTCTTCGGGCAGGGGTTTCTATTTACACAGTTTTTCCGCGGTTTCCCAGTGGCAGGTATTGTTTGGATAGTGGTCGGCATAATTGTCTATTTTGTTGTGCACCATACCAGTTATGGTCGGGCTGTCTTTGCCACTGGCGGCAATCCAGTAATGGCTTGGCTTTCCGGCGTGAATGTGAAAAACACACAACTTTCAGTCTATATAATCTCGGCATTTCTAGCTACCCTCGGCGGTTTAGTACGGTTATCACGGGTTATGTCGCTTTCCGAGTCAAGCTACATTGGTCTTGAACTACAGAGCATAGCTTCAGCGGTTGTTGGTGGCACCAGTCTAGCTGGCGGTAAAGGAAACATTCTTGGGGTGGTAATCGGGGGTCTAATAATTTCTGTTATTCTTAACGGCCTGACCGTATTGAACGCTGACCCCTTTACTGAGAGTATGGTATTAGGGCTGTTAATAGTTGCGGCGGTGGGTATTGACTTCTGGCGTAGAGGAGGGCGGTGAAACCAGTTTTAGCCACTTGACAAATTATGTTTTGATAGTATAATTTTAAGTGTAAAGCATGTTTGACAAATCGTACTTTAACATTATAATTTTAACCACTCTTAAGGTGAGCTAGGGGAAAGGAGGTAAGCCTATGTGAAAAGTCAGGGAATGGTAAATGTGAGTCGAGCTCTTGAAAACCTTAGACAAAGGAGGAAAGGATGAAAAAGGTTCTTGTCCCGTTAATCACGGTAGCTGCAGTAGCAGCTATATTCCTTGGCGGATGTATGCCAGGTGCGCCTCCAGAGGTACCGCCTCCAGCACCACCGGCACCGCCAGTTCCAGCACCGCCAACCCCAGCACCACCGGCACCACCGGCACCGCCAGCACCAGTGGCTGCGAGAACAGCCGCTGATATACCTGAGCTAGCCGATGCGATAGCTAGAGGGCAGGTCTGGGGGCACCTCTTGTGGAATCCGTTTGAGAATTTGTGCGTCAAGCCCGATGGCACACCATTTAAGTTTGCCTGGGCTGCCGCTACCCTAGAGGTCGAGCCTATGGCTCAGGCGGCAAAGATGCTGGATAGCTACTTCCCAAGGATGGGTCTGGGACCAGAGGGTGGAAACTGGGTGACGTATGGTGGCGCTTTTGACATTGACGCCCAGATCGCCTGGTGTGAGGACATG
>CAYQQD010000132.1:0-2711 GCA_964419575.1 uncultured Dehalococcoidales bacterium
CTGCCAGAGCGATAAGGCGCTCCGCCGCCTCTACTGGCACATCATTACCACCAATTGCAGTCTCAGTGCCAGGGTCTAGACCATGGTAATCACTACCACCGGTAGCGATAAGATTGTGCCTATGGGCTAAGCTAACCAGCCTACTTACCTCATCAACAGTATAACCGTTGTAATAGGCTTCAATGCCGACCAGACCAACCGCCTTCAGCTCAATAACCGCCGTCTCCAGGTCGTTAACGGTTAGCGGATGCGACAGCACTGGTAAGCCGTTAGTTTCTAGAATTAGCTCCACTGCCCTAGCCGGGGTCATCTTTTGCCAGGCAACGTAGGCAGGCCCATCCCGACCTAGATATTTAGTAAATGCCTCCTTAACCGAGACGACATAACCCCTATCTAACATGGCTTGAGCAATATGAGGGCGACCGATAGAACCACTGCCAGCTATTTCCTGGACTTGCTGCCACTCAATGTGGATACCTAAATTCCTCAGTTTAGCAATTATGCCTTGAGCCCGCTCCTGCCGAGAATGGCGCATTCTCTCCAGTCTAGCCCTCAACTGCTGACTGGTATAATCTATGAAGTAGCCCAGGACATGGACTTCACCCCGGGGGACATCGGTACTCATCTCAATGGCAGGTATCACTCTCAGCTCGGGGAAAGCCCTGGCGGCTTCTAAGGCGGGGGCAATACCATCCACCGTGTCATGGTCAGCAAGGGCAATAATGGTCAACCCTCCCTCCGCCGATTTAGCGACAACCTCTCCCGGGCTGAGTCGACCATCAGAGGCGGTGGAGTGGATGTGGAGGTCTATCTCAGACACTGCTACTCCACCTCCTGATGGATGCGGTCAATGCTTATTGCCTTACCACTGTTTTCGTCCACCCCAACCAGGACGGCATTAAATACTGTTTTGCCCCTGCCGACAGACAAGCGATGGGGCATCATGGTCAGAAAACGGCGAAGTACCGCTTCAGCATCATCACCAATAATTGAATCGATAGGACCGGTCATGCCGATATCGGTAACATAGGCGGTGCCACCAGGGAGCAACTGGGCATCAATGGTGCCGACATGGGTATGAGTGCCGAGCACAGCACTGACTCGACCGTCCAGGTATCGCCCCATGGCTATTTTCTCCGACGTTGCCTCAGCGTGGAAGTCAACAATAATAACTGGCGGCTTGGGTTCAAGCTCAGCTAACAGTTTATCCATAGCTCTAAATGGGCAATCGAAATTGCCGATAAAGGTCCTGCCGATTAGATTGACCACCATAACCTGACCAGCGATTAGGTAGCCCTTACCGGGCACGCCTAGGGGGTAATTCAAAGGACGGAGGATAGGCATTTCGCTATCCAGGTAGGGAATAATCTCCTTCTGAGCCCAGATATGGTTACCCGAGGTCAATGCATCAACACCGGCACCAAGTAGTTCCTTGGCGGTAACCAGGGTTAGACCCAAGCCACCGGCAGCATTCTCGGCGTTAGCAATAACCAAGTCCAACCCATATTGGTGATGAAGGCCTGGTAAAAGGGCAGCTACTGCCCTCCTGCCAGGCTTACCAATTACATCGCCAACGACTAGGATTAACACTAGCTTTCCCTATTTAGCATAGTCAATAGCTCTTGTCTCCCTGAGCACAGTAACCTTTATCTGCCCTGGATACTCAAGGCTTTCCTCAATCTTCTTAACAATGTCTCGAGCCAGCCTCATCGCTCCCAGGTCATCAATCTCTTCTGGCTTGACCAAAATACGGACCTCGCGACCGGCTTGAATAGCATAGCATTTTTCCACACCCTTGAAGCCACTGGCTATGTCCTCCAGGGCTTTTAGCCGTTTCAGGTAGCTTTCTAGCATCTCACGCCTGGCTCCGGGTCTGGCGCTACTGATAGCATCAGCCGCTGAGACAATAAAACCCAAAACGCTGGTAGTATCAGTTTCGCCATGGTGTTCAGCGACACCCTGAACTACCTCGGGGGATTTATCCCACTGCTTAACCAAGTCAGCCCCAATAGCGGCATGGCTGCCCTCCACCTCACGGTCTACCGCCTTACCAATGTCATGAAGCAACCCGGCTTTTTTAGCCATGGCAACATTGGCTCCCAACTCGGAAGCAATCATACCAGCGAGATAGGCAACCTCAATACTATGGGCTAAGACATTCTGTCCGTAGCTAGTACGAAACTTAAGACGACCAAGCAACTTAATTAGCTCCGGTTGTAATCCATGGACACCCACCTGGTAGGCTGCCTGCTCGCCAGCGTTATGGATAGTAGCCTCCACTTCCTCCTTGGCCTTGGCGACCACCTCTTCGATGCGAGCCGGGTGGATACGCCCATCAAGGATAAGCCTATTCAGAGCTATGCGAGCTACTTCTCGCCGTACCGGGTCAAAGCTAGACAGGGTCACTGCCTCGGGGGTATCGTCGATAATCAGGTCAACGCCGGTAGCCTGCTCCAAGGCTCTAATATTACGACCCTCTCTGCCAATAAGCCGGCCCTTCATCTCATCGCTGGGGAGGGGAACACTAGTCACTGTAGCCTCAGACACAACCTCAGAGGCAGAACGCTGGATAGCCTCGGATAGGATTTCCTGGGCTTTCTTATCCGCCTCCTCTTTTAATCCGGCTTCCCACTCCCGAAGCCGCCGCGAGACTTCTTCCCGCAGCTCGGTCTCCATAGCCTCAAGCAGTGCTTGCTTTGCCTCAGCACTAG
>CAYQQD010000133.1:0-2707 GCA_964419575.1 uncultured Dehalococcoidales bacterium
AATTCTGGCTAAGAGCCGTGATAACTGAGCCAAGTCTCTGGTCTCCAAAGTAAGATATTCAGTAACAGTATAGTCATCGTGCTGGACGAAGTTCATTGCCGCTATATTGACCCTCTCCTCAGCCACAATGGTGGTGATGTCACGAATTAGCCCCACCCTGTCCCAGGCTTCAACCTGGATACCGACCGGGTACTGAGCGTCACTCTGCCCCCACTCCACTGGAATCAACCTCTCCTTCTCATCCTCATGAATTATATTATAACAATCCTGACGATGGACGGAGACGCCCCGGCTGCGAGTGACATAGCCAACAATATTATCCCCAGGCACAGGATGACAACAAGCGGCTAATCGAGTTACCATATCCCCAACACCAAGTACCCTGATTGCCAATACCGGTGGCTTGGGTAGCGTAACCGCTTTCTCCCTGGGTGGCTCCTGCTGGGCAGCTAGCTTCAAGGCAACCTGATGGGTAGCAATACCACCGTAACCAATAGCTGCCAAAAAATCATCCAGACTATCATATTTGAATAGCTTAGCTAGCTCCTCCCGCTCGCTGAGTTTTATGCCCAGCCGCCGCATCTCTTTCTCCAAAAGCTCCCGACCACGCTCAATATTTTCCGCCCGTTCCCGCTTCTTAAACCACTGCCGTATCTTTTCCCTGGCGTGAGTGGTCTTGACATAGCCCAGGTGAGAACTCAGCCAATCTTGGCTCGGTCCCTTTTCCCCTTTAGCGGTTATGATTTCAACCACATCACCATTTTTCAGCTGATAATTCAGCGGCACCAGCCTGCCATTCACCTTAGCCCCGATACACCGGTGCCCCAACTCAGTATGAACCCGATAGGCAAAATCAATGGGAGTAGAACCCTTGGGCAAATCCTTTATCTCCCCCTTAGGCGTGAAGACAAAAACCTGGTCAATGAATATATCGGTTTTAATCGATTCCAGGAACTCTTCAGCCCCGCTGAGCTCCCGGTGCCACTCAATTAACTGACGTAGCCAGCTTATCCTTTCCTCAAAGCGTATATCCTTCTCCTCGCCCTCTTTATAACGCCAGTGAGCCGCCACCCCATACTCAGCAATGTGATGCATCTCGTGAGTGCGAATCTGTATCTCCAGCGGGGTGGCACCATACATTACTACCGTATGTAACGCCTGATACCCGTTTGGCTTTGGGTTAGCAATAAAGTCGTCAAACTCCCCGGGCAAAGGATGCCACAAACTATGGATAATGCCCACCGCCGCATAACAGTCAGGCACAGTACTAACCAATACCCGAAGGGCAAGCAGGTCATGGATATCATCAAAGTCCCGGCCCAAGGCAGCATATTTCTCCATTTTTTGATATATGCTGTAAATATGCTTGGGTCTGCCCGAGATTTCAGCTTCCAGGCTTACCTGCTTAAACTCAGCCCCCAGAATCTCAATGATGTGGGCAACAAAGTCCTCACGCTCGGCACGCCGGACAACAATTAGCTTGGCAATCCGGCGGTATTTCCTTGGCTCCAGATAGCGAAAGGATAAATCCTCTAATTGCCACTTCAGCTCCCATATCCCCAGGCGATGAGCTAACGGAGCATATATATCTAGAGTCTCCTGGGCAATGCTACGCTGTTCCTCTAATGACAAGGCATCCAAAGTACGCATATTATGCAGCCTGTCAGCCAGCTTGATAAACACCACCCGCAGGTCCTCAGCCATAGCCACCAGCATCTTTCTCAGGTTCTCTACCTGTAGTTCACCGGCTGCCACCCCCTCTCCCGACCAGGAAAGCTTGCCCAATTTAGTGGTGCCATCAACCAGCTTGGCTATCTCCGGACCAAACTTGCTCTCAATTTCCGAAATAGCTATGCCACAATTCTCAGGAACATCGTGCAGTAGGGCAGCGGCTAGAGAGCTGGCATCGAGCTGAAGTTCCGCCAGAATTAAAGCTACCTGTAACGGGTGCTCTAAATAGGGCTTACCCGATTTACGCACCTGCCCCTGATGTGCCTGAGAAGCAAAATTATACGCCTCTTCCACCACCGCTAGCTTCTCCGGCCGAAGGTATTCCTGAGCCTTACCTATAAGTCGCCTAAAACTCTTCACCTGCCTCACCAATAGCTCAAATTATATTTCAAGTATAACCTAACAGCGTTGCTGGTGTAAAACCTGATATGTTTATCTACCCACCCCCTTTATCCCCCTCTCCGTAATATGGAGATGTAGTTCCTTGCATGAGGGGGAAGATAAATAGAAGAGGGGCGTTAGCCCCTCTTAAACACCCTCTTTGATATTTATTAACCCACCCCCTTAATCCTCCTCCCTTATGAAGGGAGGGGGAATTGGTTATATAAGGGAGGCTCCGCCTCCCTTTGACCCCCCTCAAATTCTACAGGAGTTATTAGACGGCACTTTTAAGAAATTATCTCTCCCATTGGTAAGAGGAGCAAGGGAGAGATTTAAGAGAGGGGCTTTGCCCCTCTCTTTAAAATCCATCCCCTTCCCCTTGGCAAGGGGAAGGGGATAAAGGGGATAGGGTTACCAGATAATCTCCCTTTACAAGTCAAGATTAATACTGTATTCTAACCTAAAAAGGAGGATAGGTTGTACCGGGCACCACGCGGAACTTCAGATATTCTACCCAAGGAGCAACCATACTGGCGCTATATAGAGCAAAAGGTGGTTAATATCTGCCAGCTCTATGGCTATGAGCGCATTGACG
>CAYQQD010000134.1:0-2682 GCA_964419575.1 uncultured Dehalococcoidales bacterium
CAAAGCGGCGTTTACCCACTTTAATAATACTGCCACTTTTTACAAAGGCTATGTTACTGGTTACCGTCTCACCAGCTATAGCAGTACCCCCCTGAGCAATCAATCGGTTTGCTTCACTACGGCTTTTAGCTAGCCCTGTTTCCACCAGTAGTCGGCTGACATCAATGCTGCCACCGCTATATTTCATATGTTGGGGGGTTAATGCGCTGAAAGACAAATGATACTCCGGTATCTCTTCAGGCAACTCCCTCTTTTGGAATACCTTGACGAACTGCCCCTCAGCCTCAGCAGCTGCCTTTTGGCTGTAAAGTTGGGTCACAATCTCCCTTGCCAGCCGCTTCTTAAGCGTCATCGGATTAATGGTTTGGCGGCTGAGCCCCTGCCTAAACTCTTCCAGTTCCTTGTCGGGGACGTCGGTTACCAATTCAAAGTAGTGGAGGATAAGGCTATCAGGGATAGACATCACCTTGCCGTATATTTCATCAGGTGGCTCAGCAATACCAATATAGTTGCCCAGGCTCTTGCTCATCTTTTGACTGCCATCGGTGCCAATGAGGAGGGGGGCTAAAAAGACCTGCTGGGGAGGCTGCCCGACCATGGACTGAAGCTCCCTGCCCACCAGTAGGTTAAACTTCTGGTCGGTGCCGCCAAATTCAACATCAGCCTGGATAGCTACCGAGTCATAAGCTTGAAATAGTGGGTAGAGTAGTTCGGTCATAGCTATAGGTCGTCCGGCGCTATATCTACTGCTAAAGTCGTCTCGAGCCATTAGCTGGGCAATGGTAAACTTGCTGGTGAGCTGAATGATGTCGCTGAGGGTAAATTTGCCAAACCACTCGCTCTGCCACCTCACCTCGGTTCGTTTCTTATCCACAACCTTGAAGAACTGCTGCATATAGGTTTCAGCGTTAGCCTCAACCTGTTCTTTAGATAGCATAGGTCGAGTGGCAGAGGCACCACTCGGGTCGCCAATCTGTGCCGTCCAATCACCGACGATAAGAATAACCTGATGCCCCAGAGCTTGAAACTGGCGTAGCTTTCTCAGGGTTACCATATGACCAAGGTGGATGTCAGGAAAACTGGGGTCAAAACCCTCTTTTAGCCGTAGTTTTTTGCCTGAGCGTAGTAGCTTCACCATCTCGTCTTCGATTATGATTTCAGCTACCCCTCGCTTTAGCAAATAGCCAATATCTTGTTTGCTCTTGGCTTTTTCACCGGTGTCCATGCTTAGCCTCTACCTCGGGGGCTTAATATAGCTCTGCCTTGTTTTATGTCTTCGGTTATTTGTTTCTTTAATTCCTCTGGGGTGGCAAATTGTTTCTCACCGCGCAGTCGCTCTAGGACGTCGATTTTTAGCTCGCGCCCATACAGGTTATTATGGTAGTCAAGGATGTAAACCTCAACCACGCGCTGGTTACCACCAAAGGTAGGTCGCTGGCCAATATTGGTCATTGATTGATAGGCTTGACCATCAATGTCGGTCCAGGTAGCGTAAACCCCATCAGCGGGAAGAGCCTGCCTTGGGTCTATATCTAGATTGGCGGTGGGAAAACCCAACCCTACGCCTCTACCCGCCCCAGTGGTTACACGTCCGTTTAGACTAAAGGGGCGGCCTATCAGATTGCTCACCCTTTTCATATCCCCATCAGCCAGGGCATTTCTGATGGTGGTGCTACTTACCACTTCGCCATTTATCATTATCGGAGGTATTACGGTTACACTGAAGCCCATATCTTGTCCCAATGAGCGAAGGACATCGGCGTTGCCTTCCCGGTTTTGACCCAAGGCAAAGTCAGCGCCAATTACCATGCCGCGCATTCTGAGGTATTTCTTTAATAGGCTGACGAATTGGCGGGAACTGAGCTGAGCCAATTCCCTGGTGAAGGGCAGGGTAAGGATGGCGTCAATGCCTTCATTTTTGAGGAGGTTGATTCTCTGGGCAAGGTCGGTTAAGAATGGTAGCTTGGTCTGAGGTGCCAGCACTTCGTGGGGGTGCCGGTCAAAAGTTACCACTCCACTAATCAAATCCTGTTCCTTCGCCTGCTTTGTTAGCTGTGACAGCAGGTATTTATGTCCCAGATGAACTCCATCGAAAACGCCGATGGTTAACAGGGTATCTTTCTCAGGTTTTAACTTGGCTAACTCTTTCTCTACTGGCATAACATTTTCCCCTGAGTAGGATTATTGGTAAAAAGCATAGCTTAAATAGCCAAGGAGTAAAAAGCGTAGTAACAACCCCCTAGACTACATAGATAGCATTTTAAAAATACTATCATAAGCAAATCTATGGGTCAATTATGAGAGCGTTTAGCAACCTATCCCCCTCAGCACCCAGAAAAATCGTAGATTTTTCTGGGAACCGCCTGACCCCCTTATGCAAGGACTTCATCTACCTCTTTCAGGGAAGGGGAGTGTAGGTAAGAGAGGGGCGAAGCCCCTCTCTTACAATCTCTTCCCCCCGTGAGAGGAATATATATCCGTATTACGGAGGATCAAAGGGAGGCGGAGCCTCCCTTATATAACCAATTCCCCCTCCCTTGTAAGGGAGGGGGATAAAGGGGGTAGGTTGCTAACGAACAATAAAACAAGATATAGCTTTGAATGCTATTCATCGGTGGCGTGACTTTGTGTTATACTTAGGTAAAGCCAGCGTAGCTCAGGGGTAGAGCAGCGGTTTCGTAA
>CAYQQD010000135.1:0-2666 GCA_964419575.1 uncultured Dehalococcoidales bacterium
AGGACAGTAGGCATACCAGCCAGCAGCTTAGTGTTGGGCAAGCTTAGCGGACGGCACGCCTTCAGGGAACGACTGGCAGAGTTAGGCTATAGCTTATCAGAGGAAGATTTCAACCGTGCCTTCACCGCATTTAAGGGGCTGGCTGATAAGAAGAAGGAGATTACCGACAAGGATATTGAGTCCCTTGTCGCCGAGGAGTTGCGCACTGTCTCTGAAGTGTATCACCTTGACCGGGTTCAGGTGTCTTGTGGCGATAGGGGTATCCCCACCGCTGCTGTCAGGCTTATTGCTCCTGACGGTCGGGTTCTAGCTGATGCTGCTCTGGGCACAGGACCGGTGGATGCTGTCTGTAAGGCTATTAATCGGCTGGTGGGGGTGCCTAATGTGCTTACCGAATTTGCAGTTAAGTCGGTAACTGAAGGCATCGATGCTATTGGTGAGGTGCTTATCAGGATAGAGAGCGAGGGTGTAACCTACACCGGGCGGGGTGCTGATACTGATATTATCGTTGCCAGCGCTAAAGCCTATATGAACGCTCTTAATAGGTTGCTGGCAGCAAAGAAAACGGCTGGATAGTTTTTAAACTAGGTACCGAGATGTCAGTTGAGCTTCAAATGGTCCTTCGTCTCCTGCTGGCAGCTGGCTTAGGGGCAGCCATTGGTTACCAGCGGGAGAAAGTGGGTAAGCCAGCCGGCCTCAGGACTCATATCCTCATCTGTATTGGCGCTGCCCTATTTACTGTGGCTTCTCTCTTTGGATTTGGTCCTACCGCTGATGTGAGTAGAGTGGCGGCAGGAGTAGTTGCCGGTGTTGGTTTTATTGGCGCTGGAGCAATCATTCGTCGGGACGAAGGTGGTATTGTCGCCGGGTTAACTACCGCGGCGACTATATGGGCAGTGGCAGCTATTGGCTTGGCAGCTGGTGCTGGTTTATTTTTAGTTGCCGGTGTTACCACTGCGATTACATTGGCGGTGTTGTTTCTCCCTCACCATATTCAGCAATAACTTCACTTAGTACACTGTAGAAGGAGAATTACGTTGACTTTAGCCGAAAAGATACTGGCGGCTCATACTGATAAGAAGAAGGTCAGCCCCGGTGAATTTGTAAATGTCAGTGTAGACCTGATTCTGGCTAATGATATTACTGCCCCAATTGCTATAAGGGAGTTTTGGAGAATAGGGGTGGATAAAGTCTTTGACCCTAAAAAGATAGTGATGGTGCCCGACCACTTTGTGCCTAATAAAGACATTGCTTCTGCCGAGCAAGCTAGGCTGATGCGGGAGTTTTGCCATGAGCAGGGGGTAATCTATTTTGAAGTCGGGCAGTCAGGCATTGAACATGTACTTTTGCCTGAGCAGGGTCTGGTACTGCCCGGGGATGTGGTTATTGGGGCTGATTCGCATACCTGTACCTACGGTGCTCTGGGTGCTTTTGCTACCGGCATGGGGTCAACCGATATTGCTGCGGCAATGGCAACCGGCGACATCTGGATGAAGGTGCCACCTACTATTAAGCTGGTTTATCACGGCAGTCTGAGGGACTGGGTGGGGGGCAAAGACTTAATACTCTATACCATTGGCAATATTGGTGTTGATGGTGCTCTGTATTCGGCAATGGAGTTTACCGGTGAAGCAATAGACTCGCTATCAATAGATGGACGATTCACCATGGCTAATATGGCTGTTGAGGCTGGAGCTAAGGCTGGCATCTTTAGGGTAGATAATAAGACTCAGCTTTACATAAAGTCACGGGCTAAGCGCTCATACCGGGTCTATGAGCCAGATAGTGATGCTGAATACGCTCGGATTATTGACTACGATGTCTCCAGTATCGAGCCCCAGGTTGCTTTGCCTCATTCACCAGCTAACACCAAGCCGGTTAGTCAGGTGGGGGGTGTGGAGATAAATCAGGCGGTGATTGGTAGTTGCACTAACGGTCGTCTTGAGGATTTGCGCCTTGCTGCCCGAATATTAAAGGGAAGAAAGGTCCACCCCAGGGTGCGGTGTATTATTATTCCTGGCTCGCAGCAGGTATATCTTGATGCCCTGATTGAGGGGCTGATAGAGGTATTTGTCAAGGCAGGGGCGGTAGTCAGCACCCCAACCTGTGGTCCCTGTCTTGGTGGTCATATGGGGGTCCTGGCGGCTGGCGAAAGGTGTGTCTCAACCACCAACCGTAACTTTGTCGGCAGGATGGGCAGCCCCAAATCAGAGGTTTATTTGTCTAGTCCAGCCATTGCCGCCGCCAGTGTTATCGCCGGTAGGATTGCCAGCCCAGAGGAAATAAAATAAAAATTGGGGACTGTGGGGGGTGGTGTATCGGGATAATTCAATGGTAGAAACTATTACAGTAGACCGGCTAAAAAGCTCAGATAAACCAGAACTGCTTGAGCTATTCACTCAAGCTTTTAAGGAGCACCCTTTGATTCCAGCCGTTGGGGCTAAGCCAGAGGCAACGAGACCAGTAATGAACGCTTTTATTGACTTCTTCGGAAGCACCGAGAGCTCGTTATTGTATGGAATTCGGAAAGATAATAAGCTTGTTTGTGGTTCAGTTTCTCTAGATTCTACGGTCGAACGACCTAGACCAGCGCTGATAGGGTTTATCTTTTCTCTAGCTCAAACTTTGGGATGGCGTATTGTTAGAGAGTTTGAGGTGGTTGTAAG
>CAYQQD010000136.1:0-2663 GCA_964419575.1 uncultured Dehalococcoidales bacterium
TACTCTTCCATTTTTTCAAAATCACTCTTGGCAGCCCCGCATACCGGACACACCCAGTCATCGGGTAAGTCTTCAAATGGTGTCCCCGGGGCAATATCATTATCTGGGTCTCCCAGTTCTGGGTCATAGACATAGCCACAAATGGTGCATTCGTATTTTGTCATTTATGGCGCTACCTCCTTTTCTCTTCAATATAAACCGGGGCGGTCTTGGGTGTGGTGCCCCGTTTAACCTGGTGGTAGTAGGCATAGGTCATAGACTCGCCTTCTTTAAGAATCTCGGCTCCTACTAGCTCCCCGATAAAAATAGTATGTGTTTTTACATCTACTCGTTGCAATACCTTAGCCTCTAGATAGGCGAGGGTGTGGTCGGTGACCACCGGGGCTTGGGTCTCACCTATCTTATAATTAATACCTTCAAGTTTGTCTATGTCTCGCCCTGACTTAAAGCCAAAACGACCAATGAAGGAGAGGGGTGTATCCTGGGAGAGAATGGAGACGGTAAATACTTTGCTTTGGGTGATAAACTGGTGGGTTAGGTTATTCTTGTTGATGGCTACAGCAATAATAGGCGGCTCAGAAGTTACCTGGAAGACGGTGTTAGAGATTTGCCCGTTGAGCCTATCTCCCTTTCTTGAGCATATAATATACAGCCCGTAGCTTAGCTTATGTAACGCCTTAAGATTCATCTCTTGTTCCTGCTACACGCTATCTACATCAGTTCCTTTTCGCTGGCTTCAATTGTCCGCTGCAGTTCGGCGTTGAGCATCAGTGGCAGCCCCTCAATATCTACCTTGAGAAAGCCCCGGACTATGGTAGCCGTAGCCTCGGCTCGGGTTAGCCCCCGTGCCATCAAATACTCTACTTCTTCCTCAGCTATCTTGCCCACCGCAGCTTCATGGGATAGGTCAATGTCAGCCAGTGTACCCCTGAGCTCGGGTATGGCATGAATCATCCCCTTTTCCGACAAAATCAGCCCGCGACATTCTAGGTGCCCCTTGACCTCGGGGGCATTGCCTTCGATGTAACCACGGGCAATAATGTTACCTCCGGTAGTTATCGCCCGTGATACGATTTCTGTCCTGGTACCCTTGGCATTGAGGAGGGCTCGGGAGCCAACATCTAATGATGACCCCTCGGCGGCGACTAGGATACTGTTGTACCTGACAGTGGCGTTTTCCCCTACGCATCTGACAGCAGGATACATCTGCAGGGAGCGGACCGGTTTCATCAGCACATAGTTACTAAGAAATAGACCATTTTCTTCTACGATGGCTACAGTGCGGGGACGAACCGCTATCTCTGGATTCCAGCTATGTATCATGGTGAAGGTAACCTTGGCTCCTCTCTTTATGTAAAATTCAGACACGCCTAGGTGGAGCCCTGGTTCGTCTTTGTGGGCAGTGGTGCATCCGGTAATTATATGCAGTTCTGAGTTCTCTTCAGCAATGATGATGTTGTGCACATTCTGGGCTAAGCGGGCTTTTGCCAGATAGAGACATGCCTGAACCGGGAAAATAGTCTTACATCCGGGCAAAGCCCGGATAAAGTAGCCATTATACTGTTCCAGCTCTACATTAGCCGTGTATTTGTCGGTATCTACAGGTACTGCATTCCACCAATAATCTGATAGCCAGTCATACTTTTCTAGGGCTTGCCTAGTAGCCATCACCTCTATGCCTTCCTGTCTCACCGAGCTATGAACCGCGGTGTTATCCATCTGGAGGTAAGTCCCAGCTCTCTGGCTGACATCATCGAGCATAACTCCTGCCTCCAGCATCTGCCTCTTATCTTGAGTCGGAAGTTGTGATGGGTCAGCATGGTAAGGGAGTTCCTCGGTTGAGCTAGTGTAGTTATTTAAATCTATATCTTCACCATAGGCGGCTGGTTTAGCCGCCGCCCGCTCGGCTTTATCTTTATTCGTTTTAGCTAATTTCACCTTATGCACCTGGCACACTCCTCATAGCCCCTTTCTTTAATGGATGTTAGCATCTCACGGGGGTCGCCTTTACAGATTATCCTGCCATCAATCATGACATAGCCAGTGTGGGCGTTAACATAGTCTAGGATGTGACCGGTATGGGTGATGATAAGACCAGTGCACTTCCGAAACCGCATCGGACATTCCTTTTCCAGTAGCTCATTTATTAGGTTGCCTATCAGGGCTATATTTACTAGGTCAACACCAGACTCAGGCTCATCCAGCAAAACCAACCCTGGTCTTTGAGCTAGTAGTTGCATTAGCTCGGAGCGCTTTATCTCACCCCCGGAAAATCCATAATTTATGTCCCGATCAAGAAACTCGCTCAGATTGGTTCTCTTGGCTAGGCTGTCTATGATTTCACCATCGCCTTTTTCTCCTAGAGCGGCGCTAAGCATATCGCGTGTCTTTACCCCTCGAACTACTGGCGGACGCTGGAAGGACATACCAATGCCCAAACGGGCTCTCTCATCCAGAGGTAATCCGGTTATATCTTTGCCTTTGAAGATGACATTGCCCTTGGTCACCTGGTACCTAGGGAAACCCATTATCGCCATGAGGAGCGTGGTCTTGCCACTGCCATTAGGACCGAAGAGAACATGTGTTTCGCCAACTCCTATTTTCAAATTTACATCCTGCAAGATTTCCTTGCCTTCTATAGCTACGGTTAGTTGCTTAATCTC
>CAYQQD010000137.1:0-2649 GCA_964419575.1 uncultured Dehalococcoidales bacterium
TTGAGCTTTTGCAGCAGGGCAGGAATGAAGAGCTATGGCAGTTGGGTTGTGGCTTTATCAGCCTTAACACTGAGCAATTCATGGCTATCCAGAAACGGCTGCTGTTGGAACAGATAGAACTATTGAACCACTGTGCCTTCGGCAATAAGGTTATGCGCGGGGCACGTCCCGAGACCATAGAAGAGTTTAGGCAGCAAGTGCCGTTAACTACTTATTCAGATTATTGTCCTGAGCTGGCAGAGAAGAGGGAGGACATATTACCGAGAAAGCCCGCCTTGTGGGTGCACACTTCGGGCAGGTCTGGTGAATACCCCTGTAAATGGGTGCCGATGACCCCGGAGTATGCTCATGCATTGACCGAAGTAATGTGTGGCCTGGCTATACTCTCCACTTGTAAAGGGTGGGGTGATACTTCTGCGCTCCACGACCACCCTAAGATTGTCTATACCGTTGCCCCCAGACCCTACATGTCAGGCGCCCTGGCTAGCTTGTTGCAGGAACAAGTCACCGCTGATTACTTACCTCCCTTAGATGAAGCCGAAGGCCTGCCTTTTGAAGACAGGATAAAACTCGGTTTTCAGCAAGCCCTCTCCCAGGGACTTGATTTCTTTTTTGGTCTATCTCTGGTTCTAGCTGCCGTTGGGGACAAGTTTACCCAGTCCTCAAACAAAGTGGATATTCGCCCCTTCCTCTCCCAGCCTAAAGCACTGCTTCGCTTGACCAAGGGGCTGGTTAAGAGCAAATTAGGTAGGCGCCCTTTGCTGCCTAAAGACCTGTGGTCAGTAAAGGGAATTATGAGCAGCGGCCTTGATAGCATGGTTTACAAGGATAAAATAAAGGAACTTTGGGGCAGGTGTCCCTTGGACATTTATTCTAGTACTGAAGGTGGCATCATCGCTACCCAGACCTGGGACTACGATGGCATGACCTTTATCCCCAGCCTTAACTTCCTGGAGTTCATACCCGAAGAGGAACACTGGAAATGGCAGTTAGACCATGGTTATCAGCCAGGGACGGTTTTACTTGATGAGGTAGAGGCGGGGAAGAATTACGAGATAGTTCTGACCAACTTTCACGGTGGGGCTATGGTCAGGTATAGGATTGGCGATATGGTCAAGATTACTTCACTGCGCAATGAGAAGCTAGGCATTAATATCCCACAGATGGTCTTTGAGAGGCGGGCCGATGACCTCCTTGATTTTGTTACCCTTCGGCTGACGGAAAAGACAATCTGGCAGGCAATAGAGGGTGCTGGCATTGCTTATAAGGATTGGACAGCCCGCAAGAAAGTTGGAGAGCCGGTATTGCAACTCTTTATTGAACTTAAAGATGGGTACCACGCCAGCGAGGCAGATGTAGCCGCCGCAGTCCATGAGCAGATTCTAAACTCAGATAATGATAGTTATACTACGTCCTTAGTTCATGAGGATTTAACGGATATGGTTAATTTCAGGGTAGAGGCTAATTTGCTGCCTGATGGTGCCTTTGCTAATTACACTGCCCAAAGGCAAGCTGAAGGTGCTGACCTAGCCCACCTGAAACCATCCCATATTAATCCCTCAGACAAAGTGCTTTCGCTCCTGATGGCTAAACCTGAAGTGGCGCCAGAGGTCAAGGTAGCGGCTGAAGCGGCAGCTAGCCACTAGTACTTTAGTCTCCCTTACTTTCGGTTACCTACTTTAGTTTTACTTGACAGCTTTCCTATTTGTGGTAATAATTGCCTCGTATGAATATTTATGCTCTATTTCCCTTGATTGCCACCATTGCTTATATCCCGCTATTCATCACCACCGTTAGAAGCCGCCCATGGCAGAGGCAGCACAGGCTCTTTGCCGTATTCCTAACTGCTGCCATGTCGTGGAGTCTGGTTGACTTCTTTTTCCGCGGCAACTTCTTCCCGCAGTATAGTTTCCTTTTGTTTCAAATCATTGTCATCCTATTCACTTGGATGATAGTGCAATTCTATGGCTTTGCTTCTTCCTTCTTCCCTCCAGGTCAGGGGCGCTGGTTACCCGTTGCTTACGGTTCACTGGCATTTGTCATTGCTCTAGTAGTGCTGGGCTATGTTCCCGAAAGTGTTATTGTTAGCGGGGACAAACTTCATCCGGTATATGGTGAAGGATGGGTCTTCATCGCCATTCCCCTCCTGACCTTGCTGGTCAGGACTCTTTATCTCTTCTGGAAAAGACTGAAGGTTTTAGATAACCCGGTACTGCACAATCAAACTGTTTCCCTAGTGGTTAGTATCCTTGTTTTGGCTGGCTTTACCTTCGCTGGCCTCTTTCTCCCGTGGAAAGAATTCCCGGTAAGCCATTTTGGCAACCTGATTGTTGCCTTCATCCTGAGTTATGCCACTATTCAGCATCAGCTAGTCGACATCAGGTTTGTTCTACGACGAGCCCTGGCATGGACAACCCTGGGGATTATTGGTGGTGCTAGCTATTGGCTTTCACTGCTTGCCCTTCATACTTTGCTCCACTTTGAAATTGATTTTACCGCCACCTTTGTAGCTACTGCAGTCGCTGTTTTAGTTGCCATATTTATCTATAACCTGCGTGGCTTCCTCTTTGCCAGGCTGAGTAAAGCTTTTTATAGAGCTTTTTATGGACGAAGCTACGATTACCACCAGGAATTGTCTAATTTTGCCAG
>CAYQQD010000138.1:0-2646 GCA_964419575.1 uncultured Dehalococcoidales bacterium
AGAGGAGTTAAATACCCTAAAGCCTTATACCCCGCTGCTTCAACTCTTGCTCAAATTCCGCCTCAAACTCAGCGCCACCGTCCACCTAGATAGCCCCGATGCTAAATGGCATCCTCGCCTCCAACTCATCCAGAAAGTCACTGGCAGTCGCTGCTGTTGCCCGGCGGTAAACACTTACCACTATAGTGTCACTAATCTATCTGAACTAGCTCAGAACTTACCGTCAAAGGGACTGATTAATCTTTTAGGTTACCTGCTATAATAGCCTATCCCCTGAATTGTTACCAGATTGTCGTTAACCTCGGTCTTGGCCCCCAGCATCGTTTCGGCAAGCCATAAATTGGTCTCCACATGCTCGGTGAGCCTCGGTATCCTGTACTGGCTAACCCCGTCAGCCAAAGCGGCGTAAAAAATGAGCTGGTCGGCTAAATAGCGGTCAACGGTAGCCCCGGTAGCTAGATCCTCTACCAGACTCCTGGCTACATATCGGGCAATGTCTTCCGAGGTTCGCCTTGGCTCGCCTGCCCTATCAGCACCAATGATGCCGCCGGAGCTGGTCTTGGCATATACGGCAAGAGCTGCCCCTCGCTGAAGGGCTAGGCTATCATAAATAACCTTTATCTGTGCCCGGTAGCCGTTTGATTTAAGCACTTGGTTACACTTCTCAACCATTCGCTCACTCACCCTCCTCTCCTTGAGGTGAGAGGAAAGGGCAACCCCATCAATACTGACCACATCCCCCTGGCTAGGCAAACTGATTGGCTTTATCTTCCCAGTTACTGGTTCCACCGTCACTTCTATAATTCCACCCCCACGGGGGACATAGCCGGGGCGAATAATGCTAAGTTTGGCGTTTATCCCCATCCTCTGAAGCACCGGGAAGAAGACATACTGCATATGGTAGGCGGAAGGGGCAAAGTCCTGAAACAGCCCACCAGATATCTTAAAGCTCATAGCTCCGGTGGCGAAACTGGCAGCCGGTAACAGGGTCATCGCCAGCAAGGTGGTAGAGCCAGCGGTGCCTATATCCCATTCATAGTCGCCACCCTTAACCCTCCCCCCGGGTTTAAACCATATCTCACTAGAACCAAGCTCATCGCCGCTCAGGGTGCCGTGGCATATCTGCTGCAATGCCTGGATGGATTTAAGATGCTGCGGTCTTAGTCCTGGTTTTTCCCTCTTGGCTCGGATATTGGTAAGGTGGAGCTCCTCACCAAGCAGAGTGGCTAAGCCCACAACAAAACGGACAATGGTGCCGCTCCCCGATTTCTGAGACCCATCAATATGTATCATTTGCTTCCTTTAAATCACCAGCGGTAATCTTACGCACTACCAGCTTAAGCCCCGCTTGTCCGACTACAATGACTTCCTCACCGGCGTCTATTCTCCCACCGGCTGATGTAGCCTCCCAAAGCTCATTCCTAATCTTGATGAGACCGCTCGGGGCTAATGGGCTTACTACCTTACCCTTGGTGCCGACCATAGTTGTCAGACCAGCCATCGGCTTTTTTCTCAGGGCTCGGCTAGCATGCCGGTAAGAGATAATGCCATAGGCACCCACTCCTGCCACCAAGCCAATAAGTCCAGGCAAGGGCATATGAAAGCCAAACCTGGGCAAAACCAAAAGCACGATTAATACTATGACTATCTCCTCAGCCAAAGTAGCCAAGATAGTCAACGTGAGCCTGATAGGCATTTTCTTCATCCCTCTATTATAGCAAGAGTGCCCTTATTGCTGATACTCAGATACAGGTGCTATAATTAGCCAATATGAAGCTGTCCCGTGAAGAAGTGTTACATATTGCCCGTTTGGCTCGATTGGGCTTGACCGAGACCGAGGTAAATCGGCTCCGAGAGCAACTATCCAATATCCTGGAGAACTTTGAGGTATTGCAGCAGGTAGATACCACCGACGTCCCACCAACCGCCCAGGCTATTCCCCTCCAGAATGTAATGAGGCGCGATGACGAAGTAACCCCTTCTCTGCCACCGAGCCAGATTCTAGCCAACGCCCCCCGAAGGGAGGAAGACTTCTTTAGGGTAAAAGCAGTGCTGGAATAAGACACAAAATATGCTCTCCCCCTTATTCCGGGATGGTAATCAAGGGAGTTTGAGAGGGACGAAGCCCATCTATTACACTTTCCCCTCTCCTTTGAAGGAGAGGGATAAGAGATTGTTTAGAAAGGGATTAAAAGGGGCTTCGCCCCTTTAAGAAATTCTCCCCCCTTCCCCTTATCAAGGGGAAGGAGGATAAAGGGGGATAGGGTTGATACCTAACCAATTAACCATTCATGAAGCCCATAGGCTGCTTAAGACTAAAGGGCTGTCCTCAGTTGAATTAACTAAAGCCTGCCTTGAGCGCATCCACCAGGTAGAGCCAAAGGTCCGTGCCCTGGTTACCATCACCGGGGAACTAGCCCTATCTCAAGCCAGAAAGGCTGATGAGCTTATAGCTACCGGTAATGCTAACCCCCTTACCGGTATCCCGGTGGTGATCAAGGACAACATGTGCACTAAAGGGATACCAACCACCTGCTCATCACGGATGCTGGAAAACTTTGTGCCCCCTTATGATGCTACGGTGGTAGGAAAACTAAACGGCTGTGGTGCGGTAGTTGTCGGCAAGGCAAATATGGATGAATTTGC
>CAYQQD010000139.1:0-2639 GCA_964419575.1 uncultured Dehalococcoidales bacterium
ACATCAATACGCCTGGTTTCAGTTGAAAGACGACAGGATTAAGTGGTTTGATATAAAGGATAGCGTAGGCCCGGCAATTATAAAGCTAATAGCTAATTTCAGAAGAGGCGCATAAGAAATAATGATAAAGTTCACCAAGCTTCAGGCTGCGGGAAATGATTTTGTACTGGTGGAGACCACTGAGACGGGGCGTGATTGGTCTCAGGTAGCCAAAGCTATGTGTGACCGTCACTTCGGTGTCGGTGCCGACGGCTTGCTGCTGTTATTGCCGTCAGACACTGCCGATTTTCAGATGCGTATGTTTAATCCTGATGGCTCCGAGGCTGAAGCCTGTGGCAACGGACTAATATGCTTGGCTAAATATGTAGTAAATACGAGGTTGGCTAGTGGTGGAGCTCGGGAGATATTAATAGAAACAGTGGCTGGAATAAGGAAAGCCAGGATTAATAGGGTAAAAGGTAGGCTGGCTAAAATCCAGGTCAGTATGGGGACACCAAAATTTGCCGCTCAAGATATTCCAGTAAGAATAGAAGAGGGTGATAGGGGATTAGTTGACATAAAATCAATGCTGGGCTATACTGTTACTATAGACGATAGAGGGCTAGACCTGAACTTCGTCTCAATTGGGAATCCACATGCGGTCTATCTTTGCCAACAGCCGGTATCCGATTTTCCGCTGTCCCAGATAGGGCCAAAGGTGGAGCACCTGTCAATATTTCCCAACCAAATAAATTTTGAGGTAGCCAATATAGTGAATCGAAAGCAGATAAAAGCTCGGGTCTGGGAAAGAGGGGCAGGGGAGACCCTAGCCTGCGGCAGTGGCGCCTGTGCAGTGGCGGTTGCCGCCCAACTAAGGGGTTATATTGATAACAAGGTGGAAGTAAAACTACGTGGAGGCATATTGGAGGTGGAGTGGGATAGGGTAGGGGAGATATTTCTTAGCGCTCCCGCTGAAATAGTATTCACCGGAGAATGGCCAGAAGGGTGTAGATAAAATGAGAATGTCTAAACGACTGGAAAACTTACCTCCTTATCTGTTTGTAGAAATTAGTAAGAAGATTGCCGAAAAAAAAGCTAAGGGTGAGGATATAGTTAGCTTTGGTATCGGTGACCCTGACATTCCAACGCCAGCTAATGTAATTGGGCGGCTGTGTCAGGCGGCGCAAGACCCGGCTAACCACCGCTATCCGGAGACTGAGGGGCTGCCTGAATTGCGCCGGGCTATAGCCCAGTGGTACAAAAAGCGCTTTGATGTCTCTCTTGACGCTGATAAAGAAGTTTTACCCCTTATTGGTGCCAAAGAGGGCATCGTCCATATCGCCTTATGCTTTATTGACTATAATGATATCGCCCTGGTGACTGACCCAGGCTATCCCCCGTATTCAATGGGCACCGTCCTCGCTGGTGGCAGACCTTATTACCTGCCGCTTACTGAGAAGAATAATTTTCTCCCCGATTTAGATGCTATTCCGGCTGATGTCCTCAACAAGGCAAAACTTTTATGGCTCAACTATCCTAATAACCCTACCGGGGCTGTGGCTGACCTCGGGTTTTTCAACCGAGTAGTCAAATTTGCCCAGCAGCACAATTTGGCGGTTTGCCATGATGGCCCATATACCGAAGTGGCTTTCGATGGTTATCAGCCAGTCAGCTTTATGCAAGCCGATGGAGCTAAAGAAATCGGTGTTGAGTTCCATTCCCTGTCCAAGAGCTACAATATGACCGGGTGGCGGATAGGAATGGTGGTAGGTAATGCCACCATGGTCGCTGCCCTGAAGAGAGTCAAGTCGAATCTAGATTCGGGGATTCCACAGGCTATTCAATACGCTGCCATTGAGGCTTTATCCGGACCCCAGGATTGCATTCAAGAGCACAATACCATTTACCAGCGACGTCGCGACTTGGTTATTGACATGCTGAACAGTATCGGTCTTAAAGCTAGAGTGCCGAAAGCGGGGCTATATATTTGGGCTAAAGTCCCCGAAGGCTATACATCCGAGGAGTTTACCAACAATGTCTTAGAGCAGGTTGGGGTAGTAGTGACCCCCGGGACAGGTTACGGCAAAAATGGCGAGGGTTATGTCAGGTTGTCGCTTACTGTCCCGGATGCAGCATTAGTCAAGGGCCTATCACGGTTAGCCGGGTGGCGCGACTATAAAAGCAAGTTGAAGCCAACAAAATAACTTGACATAATGGAGGGCTATTATTACTAAAAGAGCAATTGTTACTAAACCACCTCCAGAACGGGCATTCCTAGTCGGGGTACGAGCCAAAGGGAATGCCGACAGATGGCTGGAGGAGGATTCAATAGAGGAGTTGGCTCAACTAGCTGGCACAGCCGGGGTTGCAGTGGTGGGGAAACTCACCCAGCGACTACCGGTGCCTTCGAAAACCCATTATCTCGGCAAAGGTAAGCTAGACGAATTACTATCTTTAAAGAGCAGCGCCAACTATAGTGTAGTAATTTTTGACGACGAGCTTTCACCACTACAGCAACAAAAACTAGAGGACACCCTCCAGGTAAAGGTAATTGACCGTTCTGCCTTGATTTTAGACATTTTTGCCAAGCGGGCCCGAACCCGCGAAGGTCAATTGCAGGTAGAACTGGCTCAGCATCAGTACCTCCTCCCTCGCCTGGC
>CAYQQD010000140.1:0-2635 GCA_964419575.1 uncultured Dehalococcoidales bacterium
CGGCTTGGTTGTCCATGGGGGTGGGGCTGAGATTGATGATAACTAATTTGGCTCCCGAATCAACGGCATAGATAGGCATATCGGCGGCAGGGTAAACAATTAGTGTCGAGCCAATTACGATAAACAGGTCAGTCTTCCGTGAGCGGCGGGCTGCTTCTTCAAACACCTTCTCCGGTAGCATCTCACCAAAGAGGACTATATTTGGCTTCAGCATACCCTGGCAGGACTCACAGGCTGGGATTTCCTCACCCTCGTCCAGCCTGGCTCTAATTTGTTCCATAGGGTAGCGCTTACCACAGCTCAAACAAACTACCCACCGCACATTGCCGTGGAGTTCAAATACCTTGTCGTCTGGTAACCCTGCCTTCTGGTGGAGATTATCAATATTTTGGGTAATGACACAGTCAAGCTTACCCAGCTTATCCAGCTCAGCGATAGCCAGGTGGGCCTGGTTTGGCTCAGCATCAGTGGTTAACCCCCTTTCCCGGAATATCCGCCACCATTTTCCCCTGGATTCAGGGCTACTCATAAGCTTCTGATAGGTGAAGTCAGCCGGGTCAAACCTCTCCCAGATTCCACCGGGACTGCGAAAATCAGGAACGCCCGATTCAGTACTAACCCCAGCCCCGGTGAAAACGACCACCCTTTGGGCATTCACAATTAACTCAGCTACTCTATCAGCCAGGGTATCTAGGCTCTGTTTTCCCAGTTGAATTCGCCCCCCACCTTTTATTGATACTAAATGATAACCTCTGCTCGGTGGTTTATCAAGGCGGAAAAGCTACTATTCAGCTAGAAGCTCCTTCACCTTCTTGGTGAAGGCGGGCAGCACCACTTTCCAGTCGCCCACCACACCAAAGTGGGCTTCCCTGAAGATGTTTGCCTCAGGGTCTTTATTTATCGCTATGATGTTTTTAGCCCCGGAACAACCAGCTATGTGCTGGCTAGAACCAGAGAGGGCTACCGCAATGTAAAGGTCGGGGGCGATAATCTTACCTGTAAGACCTATCTGGTAAGAGGCGGGCACCCAGCCATTATCACACGGTGGACGGCTAGCCCCAACTGCCCCGTTCAATATCTTGGCCAGTTCTTCCAGTTGCTTAAAACCGTCAGCACTGCCAATGCCTCTACCGCCACCGACCACTACCTCAGCCTCCTCTAGCTTAATCCCCGCCACCTCCTCTACCACCTTCTCCAGGACTTTGGTCCTTATGGTTTGTGGGTCTAAGCTAGCCTCGATAGTTATAACCTCTCCGCGCCGTGATTCGTCCCGCTCCAGGGGCGACATTGCTTTGGCTCTAACCGTGGCTATCTGCGGATAGGACGCACAGGTAAAGATAGCCCGGGCGTTACCACCATAGACTGGCTTGGTTTGCCGCAGCAACTTTGACTCCGGGTCTATAGCCAATTCTATGCAGTCGGTAGTAACTGCCGTGCCCAGCCTGAAGGCGAGCCTCGGGGCTAGGTCACGACCAGTATCAGTCTGACCGAGAAGAATGACCTGAGGCATCACCTGCTTGGCTACCTGTTCTACCACTGACACATAGGAATCAGTCTGGTAGTCCTTAAGTAACCGGTCATCAACTACATATACCTTATCGGCACCAAAGGCAATTGCCTCTTGGGCTAAACCGCTTATATCACTGCCTACCAATAGGCAACATAGTTCCTGCCCCAGGTCGTTAGCCAGATTTCGACCACAACCCAGTAGCTCAGTGGCGATTACCGCTAGCTTTCCCCCTTTAGCTTCACCAAAAACCATCACCCCTCTATACTCAGCCATTAATACCTCCCTAACTGCGATAAAACACCTTATTGCCAGCCTACAATACTTTAGCTTCCCTTAGTTTCACGGCTAGATTAGCTGCTGCCTCTTCTGGACTCTCCCCTTCTACAATTTCACACCTAACTTCATGGACTGGTTGGAATAGCTTCAAGAGCTTAGTGCGACGACCAGTGCTCCCGACCTGAGCCGGCTCAACCCCGATATCGGCTGGTTTCCAGATAACGGGCTCTTTCTTCTTAGCCGCCATGATTCCTTTTATCGTCGGGTAACGGGGCTCACCAATCTCATTACTGACGGTAATCAAAGCCGGCGGGGATACCTCAACCGCCTCATAGCCATCATCGGTTACCCTCTCCACCCTGACCTTACCATCGGTGATTTCTATTTTCCGGGCTAAGGTTACGCTTGGCAGACCCAATATCTCGGCGATACCGGCACCTACTTGCCCCGCATCCCAGTCAGCAGCCTGCCGTCCGCAAAAGATGAGGTCGTAGTCCCCCACCTTCTTAATCGCCATCGCCAGGGCATAGGCTGTTGACCAGCTATCACCCTCGGCAAAGGCTTCATCCTCCAGCAGGATAAGTTCATCAACCCCCATAGCTAGTGGTTTCTTTATTACCTCTCGCACCAGACCCGTGCCCAGGCTTAGCGCCGTGATTTTGCCCCCGTGGGCATCTTTAACCCTTAGCGCTGCTTCCACAGCATACTCAGCATATGGGTCGATTACCAGTGACACACCCGGCGGTAGCACTACCTTATTGTTAGCTGTGTCAACCTTGAAACTGGCTGGTGGTGCCTCAGGGTCAATAACCTGCTTGACACAAACTATCATATTCATGGCGTCCTTCA
>CAYQQD010000141.1:0-2623 GCA_964419575.1 uncultured Dehalococcoidales bacterium
AAATTCGGGTTCCCTGAAAAATCGCAGATTTTTTAGGGTGAAAAGGGGGTGAGGTCACAATATATTAAAAAACTAAGCGGGTTCCCAGAAAAATCCAAGATTTTTCTGGGTAGTTTGAGGGGGTGAGGTCGGTCAACAATTATCATTGCCTACCTGTAAGGACTATGGTATATTTTATCCAGTGGAAGTCAAGATTAAATTTGTTGCCTCAGGCAATGTTACCTCCCCTCGGGGGTTTAGTGCTGGCGCCACATACGTCGGGATAAAGCGGAAAGCCAAAGATGTTTTAGACCTGGGTATCCTGCTTTCTAAGGCGCCGTGTACAGCTACGGGTTTATTTACCACCAATCGGATTAAGGCAGCCCCGGTAGTCCTATCTCAGCAGCGTTTACGAGCTGGTAAAGCTTCGGCGGTGGTGGTAAATAGTGGCTGTGCCAATGCCTTTACCGGTGCCCAGGGACTTACCGATGCTGCCGAAATGGTAGAGCTAGCAGCTAAGAAACTTAGGGTATCACCTGAAGACGTCTTGGCGGCTAGCACCGGGGTGATCGGGCAACACCTACCGATGAAGCTGATAAAAGCTGGCATAAAAAAGGTGGTTGTTAGTAGGGATGGCGGTCATGAGCTGGCAAGGGCAATGATGACTACTGATACCGTTCCCAAGGAAGCGGCAGTAGCTGTCAAGGTTGATGACATCAAGTTTACCATCGGCGGGGTAACCAAGGGTGCCGGGATGATTCATCCTGACTTGGCTACTTTGCTTTGTTTCCTGACTACCGATGCCGCCGTGGGCATAGATTTTCTCAAGTTTGCGCTACGAAAAGCGACTGACGTTTCCTTTGATATGATTTCAGTTGATGGGGATACCAGTCCTAGCGATATGGTGATAATAATGGCTAATGGGCTGGCGGGTAACAAGCCCATTTCACATGGAAGCAGAGAGGCTGATGCCTTCCAGCAAGCCCTTAGCCAGCTCTGTGTCTATCTGGCTAAATGTGTTGTCCGTGACGGTGAGGGGGCAACCAAGCTTGTTGAGGTTACGGTTAGTGGGGCACTTAGTGCTGCTGAGGCTAGGTTAGCCGCCAGGACAATAATAAGTTCACCCTTGGTTAAGGCAGCATTCCATGGCGCCGACCCTAACTGGGGGCGAATTGTGGCAGCGGTGGGGCGGAGCGGTGTGGAGATTGTGGAATCAAAGATTGACCTCCGTATTGGTAATCTCTGTGTGGTAAAGGCTGGCTGCCCATTGTCTTTTGATAAACAGGAGTTGATAAGTACATTGCGTAGTGATGAGGTAGTGATAAACTTGAAGCTTAATCTGGGCATAGGAGCCGCTACCGCCTGGGGCTGTGACCTGTCGGAGGAATATGTAACTATTAACAGCCAGTACCTGACCTGAGAAATTGTTTATCGGGAAAAAGAGGAGATACGAAAGAAATTAAGGGAGTTGTAGAGGGGCTTTGCCCCTCCAAGTATAGGGCGTTAAAGAGGGACGAAGTCCCTCTTAAAAATTACTCCCCCTTCCCCTTATCAAGGGGAAGGGGATACAGGGGATAGGGTTGGTAGGATTGAATAAAGTTATTGTGGTTAAGATTGGCGGGGCTACCTTAGGTGGTCATGATACTACTATCGAGGACATAGTCGCTCTCCAGCAGAGGGATAAATCACTGGTGGTAGTCCATGGCGGGGGCAAGCTGATAACCGAGTGGCTTCAAAAGCAAGGGATTTCTACCCGATTTGTCCATGGTGAGCGAGTAACTGACAAGGCGGCGCTTGAGGTAGTAGCTGCTGTCCTCGCCGGGTTGGTCAATAAAGAGATTGTAGCCAGTATTAATAGCCTGGGCGGGCGGGCGATAGGCATCAGCGGAGTGGATGGGGCTCTTATTCAAGGCAGGGTTAAGGATAAAGAGCTAGGCTATGTTGGCACGGTGGTCGAGGTAAATCTTGCCCCGTTAGAGGCTATATTAAAATCGGGCTATATCCCGGTAGTTGCCTCCATCAGCCTCAATTTGTCCGACAAACCGAGCCAAGCGACACGGATGCTTAATGTTAATGCTGATGCTGTGGCTGGTGAAATTGCTGCCGCTATCGGTGCCGAAAGGCTTATCTTTCTAACCGATGTTGTTGGTGTCTGCGACCAGTCAGGCAAGTTGCTGCCTCATTTATCACCCGGTGAAGCCGAAGCGTTAATAGCTTCAGGGGTAGCTTCAGAGGGGATGATGCCTAAGATTAAAGCCTGCCTCAGGGCTTTATCCCATACTCCAGTTGCGCGTATCATTGATGGTAGGCAGTCGCATGCTTTGCTTAGGGAGATTGAAGGCGGCGGTGGTGGCACAACCATAAAAACAGTTGATTAGGGTAAATTGGAAGGCTTCGTCATTTTGGAACCGATGCTTAGGGGGTTATTTAGCAACCTATCCCCCTGACCCCCTTCCCTGGAAGAGGTAGATGAAGTCCTTGCATAAGGGGGAGTGTAAGTAAGAGAGGGGCTTTGCCCCTCTATAGAAACTATCTTCCCCTTCCCCTTATCAAGGGGAAGGGGGATACAGGGGGATGGGGTTACTAAACAATCTCATCAAATAGGGGAGCAGAAATGGGCTGGCAGGAGCTTGAGCACAAATAC
>CAYQQD010000142.1:0-2617 GCA_964419575.1 uncultured Dehalococcoidales bacterium
GGTGAAGCCCCCTTGAGCACTGTTTTGCCGTTGAACGCTACCATCAGGGGTAGAATTAAGGCACTGGCTACCCCATGTGGGGTAAAGACTACCGGCAGTGGCTTGCTTGGTACCGAAGCGCGGTTTTTGGCTAGTTCAAGTTGCTGGAGTACCTGCCCGGTTATAGCCCTGGTCTCGGTTAGAGGGTGACACGAGCTTTCACTTTCACCAACAAAGAGCATATCTGTGTCACGAATCAGCTGACCTTGAATACCTAAACTAAATACGCTTTGCTTATAGTTGGCTTGCCCACCGCGAGAATTTATGATATGGACTGACATTATTTCTTTACTCACTCCGGCATCACAAACAATATCCGGGGTATGACCCCTCACCGTAGCTATGAGTTCTTCGCCAAGGTTAATCATTTCTTCAATGGATACTGCTTCTACCTTAGGGTCAAAGACTTCAATCTTAGGGTAAATGCTCAGGGAGGGAAGCTCAAACTTAGCTACCATGCCAAATGGTGCTGTTTCTACGGCAGCATTGACCAGGTTCTGGCTATCGCCTAGTTCGGTAGTAGTGGCATAGCCTATCTTGCCGCCGCTAATAATGCGCAACGCCACATAGCTACTCTGCTTACTTTGAATATGCTTCAGACGGTTAGCTTCAAATTGAACCGGGGTTTCTTCGGAGGAGACCACGAAGACCTCGGCTTCCTCGGCTACCCTTTTAGCCTGGGCTAGGATTTGTTCCATTATCTGCCTCCAACTAAGCAGTGGCGAATTCTAATATGAGGGCTACCATTGGAAACGGGGAGGGGTACCTGCTCCCTCTTACCACAGCCACCACCCTGGTTCATCTGAAGGTCGTTACCAATACCGTCTATGTTCATCAACGTAGTGAACACATTGCCAGTAAGCACTACCGGTCTTAGCGGTTCGGCAAGTTTGCCGTGGCGAATCATATAGGCTTCACCGGCAGAGAAGGTGAACATCTCCATACTAGTGGTGCCACCATACCAGTTCTTAACATATATCCCTTCCTTGATGTCACCTATTAGCTCCCCAAAAGAGGCTACCCCTGGTTCAATATAGGTATTAGTCATGCGGACAATAGGTGGGTAATGGTAGTTAATAGCTCTGGCGTTGCCTGTAGGCTTCTCCTTCATCTTGGCGGCGGTTTCCCTGGAATGGAGCCTGCCGACTAATTTACCCTCCCTGATAAGGTAGGTCTTGGTTGCTGGCACTCCTTCATCGTCATATTTATAGCTACCTCTCAGTCCGGGGATAGTGGCATCGTCAACGATGTTAAGCTCATTGCTGCCAAATCTTCTGCCAAGGGTCATAATTTGACGCAGGCGGTCATTTTCATAGACAAAGTCAGACTCCGATAGGTGGCCAAAGGCTTCATGGGTAAAGACCCCAGCCAGGACTGGGTCTAGAACTACAGTATATTCTCCACCCTTTACCTGTGGTGCTGACAGTAGTTCAACAGCCAGCTGTGCCATTTGCCCTACCGGCTGGTGGAGACCTTGTATCAAGCTAAAATCACCCCTACTGCCAAAGCTCAGCCCTGCCTGTTGCACCTCGTTGTCCTCGGTGGCAATAGCGCTCAGGCGGAGGGTAACATCTGCTCTGGCCTGCTCAATGTAGCTACCTAATGAATTTAGAAAGATAACCTTTTTGTAGCTATCGCCATAGTCAATAATCGAGGTCTGAAGCTTTGGGGTACGCCAGATAATGTCATTATATTCATCCAATAGTTGTTTCTTTTTGGCTAAAGGTATAACCACCGGGTTCTTGTCCTGTGTGGCTGATGTATCCATCACTGGCTCGGCTGGAGCCAATTGGCTTTGTTCATTGCCGGCAAATTGAGCCTGCTTTATAGCCAATTCTACCCTGCCTGGAAGTTCATTGAAGTCGTTAAAGCTAACGAAGCCCCAAGCCCCTTTTGCCATGGCTCGTACATTCCCCCCGATAGCACCAGCCCTGCCTATGGAGTCTAATTCCCTGCCCCGGTAACTAATATAGCTGGTCTGACTCTCCTCAAGGCGAGCCTCGATGTAATCGGCGCTACATCGGTTAATCACCTCAGCTAACTGGTGAGCAATAGCTTGAACATCTGTCATAGATGAGGCTAGTTTACCGAGATACCAAGTCCGCTGTCAATCAAGAAGTTGTTGACAAAGTGCAGGCATTATGCTATTATTTTCATTGTGTAAAGGTACCTTAACAACTGAATAGCGGAAGGAAGGTTCGAGCGAAATTAAATTTTTTGTTTAGAGAGTTTGATCCCGGCTCAGGATTAACGCTGGCAGCGTGCCTTATGCATGCAAGTCGAACGGTTTCGATTTATCGAGACAGTGGCAAATGGGTGAGTAACGCGTAAGTAACCTGCCCCTAAGCAAGGGATAACTCTGAGAAATCGGAGCTAATACCTTATGTGGTGGTGGAGGTAAGGCTCCATCACTAAAGTCTTCGGGCACTTAGGGAGGGGCTTGCGTCCGATTAGCTAGTTGGTAGGGTAACGGCTTACCAAGGCAGTGATCGGTAGCTGGTCTGAGAGGACGACCAGCCACATTGGGACTGAGACACGGCCCAGACTCCTACGGGAGGCAGCAGCAAGGAATATTGTG
>CAYQQD010000143.1:0-2609 GCA_964419575.1 uncultured Dehalococcoidales bacterium
GTCCTGGCTGCCGCCAAAGCCGCCGCTTCAGGCCAAACCCTGACTGGGGTCATTACAACGGCTAACAGCGTTGCCAAACGGGTAAGCTTACTGGCTATGATGGATACCCTTGATTATTTAGTTAAGAGCGGTCGTGTCCGTCGGGCAGCCGCCTTGGCTAGCTCAATGCTTCGGCTTAAGCCTATTTTTACCCTCAACCAAGGCGATGCCCGTCCTGTCACCAATGCCCGGACTACCCTCGGTGCCATAAAACGCATAGTAAAACTCATGGGGCAGAAAATAGTTACCGGGCAGCCGCTTCATGTAGCTGTGATGCACGCTGATGCCTTAGATGACGCATTGGTGCTCAGGGACCAGATTTCTTCCCAATTTGACTGCGCTGAGCTATTTATCACTGAATTTACCCCGGTAATGGGGGTTCACATTGGCCCGGGACTGATTGGGATTGCTTTTTATAGTGGTGATTAGTAGTAACCTAGAGGAACGGAGGAAACATTTTAAACTCAAGGGGTTTAGCCAATACCCGGCTTGATGCAGATGTCCAGCGGCTGATCGAAAACCTGGGGCAGCTTCCTGAGCCAGTGGTAAAGCCTGCCTTTATTGTCGTCAGCGGCTTACCTGGGACCGGAAAGTCCTACTTTTGCCGCCAGTTAGCCCACAGGCTACCGGTCATTATCCTGGAAAGTGACGCCTTACGCAAGACCCTTTTCTCATCACCAAGTTATAGCTCTCAGGAGAGTTCACACCTTTTCCAGGTATGTCACCTTCTTATTGACAGACTATTAAAACAGGGAATCTCACTTATTCTTGATGCTACCAATCTGTCAGAGGGGCATCGTGAACGTCTTTATGCTATTGCTGACCATTTAGACGTCAAGCTAGTCTTGGTTCGTGTTGAAGCCCCACCTGAAGTAGTCTATGACCGGCTTAAAGCCAGGCAAGAAGATTCAGAGACTAAATCAGACGCCGACTGGACAGTATATCGGAGGATGAAGCCATCGGTTCAGAAGATTGGTCGTAATCACTACGCTGTGGATACCTCCCGTGATATTACCCCGGTCCTGGACAAAATTATAAGGGAGGTGAGGCGCTAGATTTTAGAGATTGTCTATCACGGGAAGCTTGAAGGGGCGAAGCCCCTTCAAAAACTGCCCTTCCCCCTCTCCTTAAAAGGAGAGGGGGATAAAGGGGGTGAGGTGGTTAAACAACCTAGTCGCTGACAGGAGATTTAACATGGAAATTAAGGTCATAGCTGGTAATATCGCTGAGATTAAAGCCGACGCCATTATAGTCAACCATTTTGAGGGGCTGGAGCATCTTGAAGGCGTTACCGCTAGCCTAGATAAGACTTTGGATGGCGCCATCTCGCAACTCATGGCTCAGGGTGAGGTTAAGGGTAAACTTAACGAGATTACCATTGTTCATAGCCTGGGTAAGCTACCAGCAGCCCGGGTAGTAGTTACCGGTTTGGGCAAGAAGTCGGAGCTATCCAAGGACAAGGTTCGTGGGGCGGTGGCTGAGACCTGCCGATTACTTAGGCAGAAGGGCGTGGCTAGTATTGCCACTATTGCTCACGGAGCAGGCATAGCTGGTATCAGCCCGGAGGCTGCTGCTCAAGCGGTAACTGAGGGTGCCTTGCTTGGCACCTATTCATTTCGTCGGCATATAACCAAGGAAGCTGAGTATGGTGAGATTAAACTGCTTACTATAGTAGAGGCTGATAAAACCAGACTTTCAAGGTTAGAACACGGCTGTCATAAAGGGAGGGTATTAGCCGAGGCAACTAACTTGGCTCGCGACATGGTCAACGAGCCAGCCAACTACATGACCCCGACTCATATGGCTGAGACCGCCGCCAGGCTGGCTAAGGACTATGGGCTTAAATTAACTGTTCTGGAGCGGGAGCAGATGCAGGAGTTGGGCATGGGGGCGCTGTTAGGCGTGGCTCAGGGGAGCCGCCAACCGCCAAAGTTTATCGTTCTCCACTATCGGGGCACTGACTCTAAGGAAACTAATGTGGCATTAATTGGTAAGGGGATAACCTTTGATTCCGGGGGCATCTCTATAAAGCCGTCGGCGAAAATGGAGGAGGAGAAGGGGGATATGGCTGGGGGGGCTGCGGTTATAGCCGCCATCGGCGCCATTGCTCAACTTAAGCCCAAGATTAATGTTATGGCTGTCATCCCGGCTACGGAAAACCTGCCTGGCGATAGTGCTCTGAAGCCGGGTGATATCCTAACTGCCATCAATGGTAAGACCATTGAGATTATCTCTACCGATGCCGAGGGACGGCTTACTTTAGCCGACGCCTTGGGCTATGCTAAAAAGTTTGAGGCTAAACTTATCATTGATGTGGCTACTCTCACCGGCGCCTGCCGGGCAGCTCTAGGCGATGTCTATAGCGGTGCTTTCGGTAATAATCAAGGGCTGGTGGGCAAGGTAATTGCCGCCGGTGCTGAAGCCGGAGAGCTCATCTGGCAGCTGCCGATGCATGAGCAGTATAAAGAACAGAACAAGAGCGATATCGCCGATATTAAGAATGTCGGCGGTAAATACGGTGGGGCTATCACCGCTGCTCAGTTTCTAGCTGAATTTGTTGGTGACACCCC
>CAYQQD010000144.1:0-2556 GCA_964419575.1 uncultured Dehalococcoidales bacterium
GACAAAGCCGCCAGATTCATCCGCTTCTGTGATGCCTTCAATATCCCCCTATTTACCCTGGTTGATGTCCCCGGCTATATGCCCGGCACCCACCAAGAGTTTGGTGGTGTCATTCGCCACGGGGCTAAGGTGCTTTCTGCCTATTCTGAAGCTACCGTGCCCAAGATTACCGTCTGCACTCACAAGGCTTATGGTGGCTCTGAGATTTCCATGTGCTCCAGGTCAATTGGTGCCGATGTCTACATGGCCTGGCCAGCTGCCGAGCTAGCGGTAATGGGCGCTGAGGGTGCCGCCGCAATCATCTTCCGCCGTGAAATTGCTAAGGCTGCTGACCCCGAGGCTAAGCGGCAGGAAGTGGCTGAACTCTACCGTAAAACGTTTAACAACCCGTATGTTGCCGCTGCTGGCGGCTATATTGACAAGATAACCAGGGCTAGGGATACCCGTCGCGAGGTTATTGCCGCTCTGGAATCGCTACTGAACAAAAAAGAAGACCGCCCATGGAAGAAGCACGGCAACATTCCCTTATAGAGGAATTAAGAAAGGGGGGCTGAATCGTGGTCAAAAAGAACCCTCTGAAGATCACTGACGTTACCTTCCGTGATGGGCATCAATCCTCGCTAGCTACCCGAATGCGAACTGAAGACATGGTACCTATCGCCGCGGAGATGAACAAAGCTGGTTTCTACTCTATGGAGGTCTGGGGTGGTGCCACCTTTGATGTCCCTACCCGATTTCTAAACGAAGACCCGTGGGAAAGACCGCGCATCCTGAAGAAATTGATGCCCGATACTCCACTACAAATGCTACTCAGAGGACAGAACCTAGTGGGTTATCGTCACTACGCCGATGACGTGGTTACCGCCTTTGTCCATCACGCCGCTGAAGTCGGAATTGATATTTTCCGGGTTTTTGATGCCGTCAATGATGAACGCAATTTTGAATCCAGCCTGAAGGCAATTAAAGAGTGCGGTAAGCACGCCCAGCTTTCCATATGCTACTCTCTTACCGAGCGCAAAATGGGGGGACCGGTATATAATCTTGATTATTATGTCAACAAAGCGCTCATTCTCCAAGATATGGGGGCTGACAGCCTGTGTATCAAGGACATGGCAGGACTTCTTGCCCCCGATGATACCTATACCTTGGTTAAAGCCCTTAAGCGAGTGTTAAAGATACCGGTGCAGCTACATACCCACTACACCAGTGGTATGGCATCCATGAGTTGCCTAAAGGCGATTGAAGCTGGCGTAGATATTATTGATACTGCCCTAGCCCCCTTTGCCTTGCGCTCGTCCCACCCCGCCATTGAACCCATTGTCGTGGCTCTTCAAAGAACCCCCAGAGATACCGGATTAAATTTAGCTCACCTATCCAAGTTGGGGCAATATATTGAGTCTATCGCGCCTAAGTATCGGGATTTCCTGGATACTACCCGAATGGCAGTTATTGATACCGAGGTATTGATGCACCAAATCCCCGGGGGCATGACTACTAACCTAGTGGCTCAGCTACGGGAACAAAATGCCCTGGACAGAATTGACGAGGTTTATAAAGAACTGCCACGCGTCCGAAAGGAGCTAGGCTACCCACCGCTAGTCACCCCTACCAGTCAGATTGTGGGGGTTCAAGCGGTTAACAATGTTCTCGTCGGTAGATACAAGCTAGTATCACGCCAGGTGCAGGACTATGTTTACGGACTCTACGGTAAGCCACCAGCCCCCATTGACCCTGAAGTTCAAGAGATAGTGCTTAAACATTACCCACGGGGCAAGACCCCCGTTACCTGTCGCCCTGCCGACCTGCTTGAGCCGGAACTGGACAAAGCCAGAGAGGCGGTAAAAGACTTCACTCAGGATATTGGTGATGTGCTCACCGCCGCTATCTATCCCATCACCGGGCTACGCTTCCTGAAATGGAAGTACGGCTTAGAGACCCCACCCCCTCAACTCAAGCCGAAGACCATGGAGGATATAAGGCGTGAAGATGAACTCATCGCCAAGGTAAAAGCCGGCAAGTTGGCGGCATAATGGTGGGGAAAATGAGTTGCATTTTTTGTCAAATTGTAGCCGGCAAAGTGCCCAGTGAAATCCTTCATCAGGACGAAGAAGTAATCGCCTTCCGTGATATTAATCCTCAGTCACCGACACACCTGATTATTATCCCCAAAAGGCACATTCCTTCCCTAGCTCAACTATCAGAAGCAGAGTTACCTTTAATCGGACACATGGTAAACGTAGCTAATCAGCTAGCCAAGAAGGAGGGCATCGCCGAAAAGGGGTATCGCCTGGCGATAAACTGCGGGGAGCAAGGGGGGCAGGTAGTGCCTCATCTTCACCTGCACCTTCTCGGCGGCAGAAAGCTTTCCGATACGCTCGGCTAACGCTGTTTCTGATATTCTAAGAAGGCAAATAAGCCGGCAATGCTCTTGGCATCACATATGCTACCCGAGGCTATAAGGCTAGAAATCTGACTAACCGGCACACGGACTAACCTGATACTGGCAGTATCCTCAGCCCGGAGCTGGCTAGGAATCAGGTCGGTAGCCAGATAAAG
>CAYQQD010000145.1:0-2552 GCA_964419575.1 uncultured Dehalococcoidales bacterium
TAATCTCAGAATGTATACCAGAGAATGCTTCCCAGAACTGGTGGCTGCCTTGGAATTATAGGCAAACTTGGACCGTCCCGCTTTTTCTATAATTTCTCCCCCTAAATGACATAGGGTATAAAGAGAATGAGCGTAGATAATCTTAAAGTCAATTGCTATTCAGGGCATACCTATGCTGAACGACCGCAGTCTTTCCTGTGGGAAGGCAAAGAGTATGAGGTGGAGGAAATAGAAAGAGCGTGGCAGGAGCCGGGGGAGAGGCATTTCCAGGTCAGAACCAAGGATAACAAACTGTTCAGACTTTGCTATAATGAAATACAAAAGCGATGGTCACTAATTGAACTAGTGAGGAGCTAAATATGATAAAGGAAATTCTTAGAATATTAGAGGATGACGCCAGAACTACCACCAAACAAATATCAACCATGACCGGCACCCCAAGTGCTGAAGTTGCCAAGCTCATCAAGAAAGCGGAACAAGACCGAACCATCCTGAAATACAAGACCGTAATTAACTGGGAGAAGCTGGGCGAGGAGCTGGTATGGGCATTAATAGAGGTCAAGGTCACCCCCCAGAGGGACGTTGGCTTTGATGCTATAGCCGAGCGCATCTATCGCTTCCCCCAGGCTCGCACCGTCTATCTGGTCTCAGGAACCTATGACCTGCTGGTTATAGTCGTGGGTAAAACCATGCACGAAGTAGCTGATTTCGTATCCCAGAAGCTGGCGCCAATTGAAGGGGTGCAGGGAACAGTTACCCACTTCATGCTTAAGCGATACAAAGAGGACGGCGAAATTCTAGAGGGGAAGGAAGGGGTTAGGCGGCAGCCAGTGATACTCTAACCCCCGACGAGGTAATTTTATGTCAACAAATTCCCATCAGAGATACCATAGCCTTATATCACATCAAGTAAACCAGCTCTCCCCTTCCGGGATACGCAGGTTCTTCGACCTAATAGCCTCTATGGAGGGGGTTATCTCACTAGGGGTTGGTGAGCCTGACTTTGTCACCCCGTGGCATATTTGCGAGGCAGCTATCTACTCACTGGAAAAGGGCTATACCATGTATACCTCAAATTTAGGCATGCCCGAGCTGCGCCAGGAGCTGTCCAGATATCTGAGGGAAAGCTATAACCTAGCCTATGACCCCGATAAAGAACTTTTGATTACCGTGGGTGTTAGTGAGGCATTGGACCTGGCAATGAGGGCTATCCTTAACCCCGGGGATGAGGTTATTATGCCCGACCCGTGTTATGTTTCCTATAACCCCTGTGTGGTTCTGGCTGGAGGCAGCCCAATTATGGTGCCTACCAATCAGGAAAATAACTTTGAGGTTAGGGCAGTTGATATTGAGGCGGAGGTCACTGATAAGACTAAAGCCATTCTTATTGGTTACCCAGCCAACCCTACCGGAGCAGTGATGAGCCGGGACAAGCTGGCACAAATTGCCGAGGTAGCCCGTCGCCACCGCTTATTAGTTATCTCTGACGAGATTTACGCTAAGCTGGTCTATGGCGTGGAGCATACCTGCTTTGCCACCCTACCTGAGATGAAGGAGGACACTATCCTCCTAGGTGGATTTTCCAAGGCTTATGCTATGACCGGATGGCGAATTGGCTACGCTGCGGCTAATGAAGAAATTATTGACTCAATGAATAAGATTCACCAGTATACTATGTTGTGCGCGCCGATAATGGGACAGATAGCGGCTATTGAGGCACTAAGAGCCGGTGAAGCCAGCACTGCCGAGATGGTTGAGGAATATAATCGGCGACGCCTAGTAATAGTCAAGGGACTAAACGATATTGGTCTATCCTGCTTTGAGCCTCGGGGGGCATTTTATGCCTTCCCATCAATAAAGGTCACCGGTATGACCTCAGAGGAATTTGCCGAAAGACTCCTGGTTGAGGAAAAGGTAGCCGTTGTCCCCGGTACCGCCTTCGGTGAGTGTGGCGAGGGGTACATCCGTTGCTGCTACGCCACCTCGCTGGCTGACATTGAGGAAGCCCTATCCAGAATGAAGCGGTTTGTCAGCAAGCATAAGAAGTAGAATTTATTGAACCCCATCCCCTTTATCCCCTTCCCCTTAATAAGGGGAAGAGGATTTAGTTATATAAGAGGGGCTACCGCCCCTCTAAGACTCCCCCTTACGCAACTAAAATGCCTGATTCCCCGAAAATACTCAAGATAAGCTTCGGGAAATACCTTCGTCATGGTATAATATAGCTAGAGCGGACGCTTAGAGAGGCAGCCAAGCTATAAGCTGGGGAGGTAGCGTTATGGGTAAATTCTTCACAGTCGGTATTGTAGTGTTTCTGATTGGTCTTATTTTACTGGTAATCTGGGGCTCGAATCCGACACACCACAGTGGGCTTTTAATGCCTGGAATACTCCTTGTCGGTGGTGGAGGCTTTATTATGCTTCTGATTGTTCGAGGTGGCAAAGGTGGTTAATTTTAGAGCTGAGCGGACGCCTAGAAGCTATAACAGGTGTTTAAGAGGGGCGAAGCCCCTCTTTTTATCTCTTCCCCCTCTCCTTTGAAGGAGAGGGGGA
>CAYQQD010000146.1:0-2541 GCA_964419575.1 uncultured Dehalococcoidales bacterium
GCCTGGCGATAACTGACCATGGTGCTATGTATGGTGCCATTGAGTTTTACCTGGCAGCCAAAGAGGCAGGGATAAAGCCCATTATCGGCTGCGAGTTTTATGTAGCTCCAAATAGTCGCTTTAGTCGCGATGTCAGCGATAAGAATAACTACCACCTTATTTTACTAGCTAAAAACCAGACTGGTTACCGCAACCTAATCCAGCTCGCTACCAAAGCCCACCTTGAGGGTTTCTACTACAGGCCAAGGGTAGATAAAGAACTCCTTGAGCAATATCACCAAGGTCTTGTCGCCCTCTCTGGCTGTACCAGTGGTGAGGTGCCTCGCCTGGTTCTGGAAGGGCGTCTTCAGGAGGCAAAACAGGCTGCCCTGTGGTATCAGCAGACATTGGGTGATTTCTATCTGGAGATACAGAGGCATTCCATTCCTGAGCTGGAGCAGATAAATCAGGTTCTCATTCCTATGAGCAGTGAGTTAGGTATTCCACTGGTAGCCACTAACGATGTCCACTATGTCAATCGGGAAGACGCCTCAGCCCATGACCTGTTGCTATGTATCGGAACCAACTCATCTATCTACGACGAGAAGAGGGTGAAGATGGCAGGCGACTTCTTCTACCTCAGAAGTCCTCAGGAGATGGTAGCGCTTTACCAGGACATCCCCCAGGCACTGGAGAACTCCGAGCACATTGCTGAAAAGTGTAACCTGAAGCTTGAGTTTGGTCGCCTTCACCTCCCTGAGATAGAGCTACCCGAAGGGAAGACTGCTGACCAGTTTCTGGCTGGCCTCTGTTATCACGGACTATCTCAATGCTACCCCCAGCCCACCATGGAGATAAAACAGCGGCTTGACTATGAGTTAGAGGTAATAGAGAAGACCCAGTTTGCCAACTACTTCCTTGTTGTTTGGGACATCATCTCCTTTGCCAAGAAGCACAACATCCTGTTTGGGGTTAGGGGTAGTGCCGCTGCCAGTATCGCCCTCCACTGTCTGGGTATCACCGGTGTTGACCCTATTGCCCATAACCTGGTCTTCGAGCGCTTCCTTAACCTGGAGCGCCGTGAGATGCCAGATATAGATTTAGATTTTGAGGACGAGCGCCGCGATGAGGTCATTGCCTATGTTTCGCAGAAATACGGACAAGACCACGTAGCTCAGATTATTACCTTCGGCACACTAGGGGCTAGAGCTGCCCTCAGGGATGTAGGTCGAGCGTTAGGTATGTCCTATAGTGATGTCGACCGTGTGGCTAGGCTTGTCCCCTTTGCCCCGGGTATGACTCTGCAAAGAGCCCTGGATGAGAATAGTGAGCTGAGAAATATTTACCGTGACGACCCCATAGTTCGTAAGCTGGTTGATTCAGCTAGGAGGGTAGAGGGCATTGCCCGCCATGCTAGCACCCATGCCGCCGGTGTGGTTATATCTAAAGAGCCCCTTACTAGGTACGTCCCGCTGCAAAGGGTGAGCAAGGGTGATGGTGAAGCCACGGTAATGACCCAGTTCACTATGGAAGATATTGCCCGGATTGGACTTTTGAAAATGGACTTCCTTGGCTTGGCTAATCTTACTATCTTGGGTAGGGCAAGGGAACTTATTTACCAGAACCGTGGCATTGATATTGACTTGAGCAATATCCCGACGGATGATGCCAAGACCTTTGAACTGCTGTCCTCAGGGGAAACCGCCGGCGTATTTCAACTGGAGGGGGCTGGCATGCGCCGCTACATCAAGGAGCTCAAACCAACTGCCTTCAGTGATATTGCCGCTATGATAGCCTTATATCGTCCCGGACCTATGGAGCATATCCCCACCTTTATTAAAGCCAAGCACGGTATCGAGCCTATCCGCTATCCCCATCCCGCCTTAGTTAACATCCTTGAGGAAACCTATGGGGTGATTGTATATCAAGAGCAGGTGCTGTTTATTGTTCAGACTCTTGCTGGCTATAGCCTGGGACAGGCTGATATCTTCCGCAAGGCAATGGGCAAGAAGATTCCTGAGGTCATGAGGAAAGAAAGGCGTGGCTTCATTGCTGAGGCTAAGAAAAATGGGTTCTCAACCGAGGTCGCCTCTGAGGTCTTTGCCCTTATTGAGCCCTTTGCTGGCTACGCCTTCAATAAAGCGCACTCAGTTAGCTATGCCCTTATCGCCTATCAGACCGCCTACCTTAAGGCGAATTACCCGGCAGAATATATTACCGCTCTCCTGATAACTAATGCCGGTCAGCTAGAGAAGGTAGCCAGCGCCGTTGCCGAATGCCGTCGCCTCGGCATTCCGGTGCTGCCACCTGATATAAACCGTAGTCAAGCTAGCTTTTCCATAGAAAGGGATAGCCAGGGCAATACTCCAGCCATCCGCTTCGGGCTAACCGTCATCAAGAATGTCGGACTCGGGGCGATAGAGCCTATCATTGCCGAGCGGGATAAGGGGGGCGAATTTAAGTCTATTGAGGACTTGTGCCGACGTTGTGACCTGCGAGGTGTTAACAAGCGAGTGATGGAAAGCCTGATTAAGGCTGGAGCCTTGGATTGCCTGGGTAGCC
>CAYQQD010000147.1:0-2525 GCA_964419575.1 uncultured Dehalococcoidales bacterium
TATCCTTGGCGGTAATAGTCGCCACCTGAGCAATCTGCTCCTTACCCTTTACCTCGGTGGATGCTTTCTTGAGTTCCTCAACGATGGCCCTTACTGCCTTCTCAATACCTTTCTTTAACGCCATAGCCTCAGCCCCAGCGGCTACATTCTTAAAGCCACCGGTAATAATAGCATGAGCCAGAACGGTTGATGTGGTAGTACCATCACCACAAGCATCATTAGTCTTGCTGGCTGCCTCCTTAACTAATTGCACCCCCATGTTCTCAAAGGGGTCGGGAAGCTCAATATCCTTGGCAATAGTAACCCCATCATCAATTACTGTCGGCGCACCCCATTTTTTATCCAGCGCCACACAATGCCCCTTGGGTCCCAAGGTTACCTTGACGGCATCAGCCAAGGCATCTATTCCCTTCTTTAAAGCGTGCCTCACTTCCTCGTTATATATAATCTGTTTAGCCAATTTTCCCCTCCTTATATACTACTCTCTTTATGCCTATTTAGTTTTCTTAGCCAAAATATCGCTCTCGCGCAGAATTATTAACTCCTCATCATCAATCTTAATCTCAGTCCCCCCATACTTAGCATAAATCACTATATCACCCACTTTAACATCCAGAGGAATTCGTTTGCCATCCTCTGATAACCTGCCATCGCCAACCGCCAGAACCTTCCCCTCCTGGGGTTTCTCCTTAGCGGTATCGGGCAGGACTATCCCGCCTTTGGTCACTTCCTCCCTGGCAATGGGTTTGACCAACACCCGGTCAGCCATTGGTTTAACCTTAACCGCCATTCCAATCCTCCTTCTAAAGTTATTAGCACTCTCCCCTTGAGACTGCTAACCGCTATATAATAGCTCAGGTAGACATAGGTATCAACTCAATAAATGGCTATTTACAGTCAATGTCAATAACTGAGAGGCATTATGATGCTCAAATTAGCCTATTGTTCTCTATGAAATGCTCTTTTTGTTATACTACCATATTTTTGAAATTGAAAACAAACCCACTTTGACATTCTACACTAAATCGTGTAGAATTTGAGTATGAAACGACAACAATGGGATAGTAAGCGCATCCAAGCCTTAAGGCGCCATCTAGGCCTGACCCAGCGTGAGCTAGCCAACAGACTAGGCACCCGCCAGCAAACAATAAGCGAATGGGAAACCGGGATGTACCGACCCCGTGGTGCCTCAGCCACCCTGCTATCCATTATTGCTGAACGGGCCAAATTTGAATACCAAGCTAGGCCTGCCCAGAAAACATCTAATAAGAAGCCTTGACATTATACACGGAATCGTGTATAATAATTCAAAACTCTAAGATAGCGGTTTAGTCTAAGGAACCGCTTTTATTAAGTTTATTTATACACGATATCGTGTTAAACAAGCAGAGTCAAAGGGAGGCGAAGCCTCCCTTATATCACTAATTCCCCCTCCCTTTCTAAGGGAGGGGGAATAAGGGGGAGGGTTAATAAATATCCAAAGGGGGTAGTTTGATAAACAGTCTTCCCGAGGGTCAGATTGTTAACATCTGGCAGCGCTTGTTGGCGCACAAAACAGAGCTGACCACTGAAACCGGTGAGCCGATAAAGATAATTTATCCGGGAAGGATTAATGCCGAGCAAGGCGCTGATTTCCGGGATGCAGTTATTGCCACCAACCAGGGGGTAATAAAGGGGGATATAGAGATTCACGTTAAATCTAGTGATTGGCAAGCCCATCGACATCACCGGAATTCGCAATATAATCAGGTAATTCTGCATGTGGTGATGTGGCACAACGCTAAATCAGCCACCAGACACCAAAATGGGGAGAGTATTCCTACCCTAGCCCTAAATAAATACATAAAACCGATTAACCAGCGGCTTGGTGAGACCGAGCCCCCGGTTACCTTGAGCAAGCCCTGCCTTAAAGCCACCGAGCCCCTGACTACAGGGTTGGTAACCAAATTCCTAGATAGCGCCGGGGAAGAACGATTTTTAGCCAAGGCGACCAAGTTTCAAGTCGACTTAGCTCAAACCGAGGCAAGCCAATGCCTGTACCAGGGAATAATGGAAGCCCTGGGTTACTCTCAAAATAGGCTCCCCTTCCTCAAGCTAGCTCACAAGGTGCCGCTTCACCGCCTCGAGTCTATAACTGGCAACAAAACATCGGATGAAGAACGTCTTAGCCGGCTACAAGCCCTGCTACTGGGTACCGCTGGACTACTCCCTTCACAGCGCCAAGGTAGACACCAGAATAGAATAGATAAATGGATAAATAAATTGGAGCGACTATGGACTTGTTACCACCCGACCGAGGTAATGGCTCAAGACGAATGGAACCTATTTAGGGTCAGACCAAACAACTCCCCAATTCGCCGTATAGCAGCTATGAGTTACCTGCTGCTCCGCTATAGGGAAAGTGGGCTGTTTGACAGCGTAATTAAGATGATAAAGGAGGTGCCAGTCAGCAAAAGCCACAATAGATTAGCCAAGGGGTTACTGGTTACTACTAATGGTTATTGGGCAAGCCACCTTGATTTTGG
>CAYQQD010000148.1:0-2466 GCA_964419575.1 uncultured Dehalococcoidales bacterium
GAAGTGATTAAAGCCATTGCCGATGTCGGTGACAAGATGCCCCGGAAGTCCACCTACTTTTATCCCAAAGCACCATCGGGGTTAGTTTTCAATCGGCTGGTGTAGAGATTGTTTTAACCTCACCCCCCTTATCCCCCTCTCCTTTTTAAGGAGAGGGGGAAAGATAATAAAAAGAGGGGCTTTGGCCCCTCCTAGACGCCTTTTCGCGTCATTGCGAGCGAAGCAATCTCAATTGATTGAGATTGCCACAGGGTCTTACGACCCCTCGCAATGACAAGATAGGGAAAGTTCGAAGGGGCGTCAGCCCCTTCGAAAAACAGAATTCCCCCCTTCCCTTTAAAGGGAAGGGGGTTAGGGGGATAGGTTAGTCTTTACAGTTTTACTACTTTAGCGGTATAGATATCGGGGACAGATAATATCTGCTGCTGTTGCTCCTCTGGTAGAAGTTCGTCCAGCGTTAGTATCATTAATGCCCTCCCCCTGGGCTTAAGGCGACCGACGTGCATCGCACTGATATTGATATTGGCGTTACCGGTTATTTTACCGACGGCCCCAAGAATCCCGGGACGGTCCAGGTGGTCGCTGAACAGGAAGTATCCTTCGCTGGGATAAATATCTATCCAGTAGTCATTAACGCGTACGATGTGGGTTTCGCCCCGAACCACGGTTGTCGCCACCGTAACACTATCGGTGTTAGTGGTAACTGCCGCGGTAACAAGGCTGGCATAGTTCTCACAGATAGCCTCTTTCTGCTCCACCACCGTCAGGCCGCGCCGGGCAGCTATGATGTTGGCGTTGACCAGATTAACCCGTTCCTCACTTATCTCCTCAAGTAATCCCCCGAGGAAGGCTGCCTTGAGAACATTAGTGTCATAGTTGGAAATCTCACCCTCATATTTAATCTGGATAGAGCCTATCTGTCCTTCAACCAGTTGGGTGACCAGCTTGCCCGCAATGGTAGCTGCCTTGATAAAGGGTGCCAGTACCGATAAAGTTTCAACCGAGATAAAGGGAGCATTGACCGCATATCGGGCTGGCTGCCCCTTGAATACTGCAATAATCTGCTTGGCTACGTCTTCGGCTACCATGGCTTGGGCTTCGGTGGTAGAAGCTCCTAAATGAGGGGTAACAATGATATTGTCATTTTCGAAGAGAATACTACTGGTAAGAGGCTCTGTGGCAAACACGTCAAAGGCGGCACCAGCTACCTTTTTCCCTTTTATCGCCTTCACCAGTGCCGATTCATCAATTAACCCTCCCCGGGCAGTATTGATGATGCGAACCGTTGGCTTCACCAGAGCCAGCTCTTTGGCTCCAATTATTCCCCTGGTTGACTTTGTTAGTGGGGTATGGATAGTGATAAAATCTGAATCCTTTAGTAGCTGTTCCAGAGGCACCAGCTCCACCTGAAGATTGCGGGCATGGTCAATTGAGATAAAGGGGTCATAGGCAAGCACCTTCATCTCGAGGCCCCGGGCACGTCTGGCTACCTCTGAGCCGATATTACCCAGACCTATGATGCCCAAGGTTTTATTTCTAACTTCGATACCGATGAAATTATTTCTCTCCCAGACCCCGGATTTAAGCGTGGCATTGGCCTGAGGAATATGACGAGCTAGAGCAAGCATCAAGGCAATGGTATGCTCAGCCGCGGCGGTAGTATTGCTGGTGGGAGCATTAACGACCACTATGCCCCGGCGTGTCGCTTCCTCGACATCAATATTATCTACACCCACACCAGCTCGGGCGATAATGAGTAGTTTTTTGCCGGCTTCTATCACCTTGGATGTTACCTGGGTCTGGCTGCGCACCACCAAAGCTTCATAGTCGCCGATAATGGAGAGCAGTTCCTCAGGTTTCAAGCCTGGTTTAGTATCAACCTCAGCATTACTGCGGAGAATGTCTATTCCTTCTTCCGAAATGGTATCAGCAATTAGAATCTTCATAAACTAACCTCTAAAGCCTGCCTGTGGCAGTACTACCTTCAGGGCTGATATTACTGTCTCAATGTTGTCCTCAGTTACCCAGCCCAGATGCCCAATGCGGAATATCTTACCATCTAACTTCTGTTGCCCGCCACTGAGCACGATGTGGCGCTCCTCTCTGAGAATGCGGAGCAGCTTCTTGGTGTCAAGTCCATCTGAAGAGCTTACCGCCGTAACCGTATTGGAGGCGTAATCTTCTTCAGCGAAAAGGGATAGTCCTACCGATTTTATCCCCTTCCGGGCGGCTTTGCCAACCCGGGCATGGCGGGCGACGATGTTAGGTAAGCCCTCCTTTAGCATCATTTCCAGCGATACCGATAGGGCGAAGACTGTGGATATGGCTGGCGTCCACGGCGTTTGTCCCCTTTCCAGATAGCTCTTGGCTTGGGCAAAGTCCCAGTAAAGGCGAGGCATCCTAGCGCTGGCGTGTGCCTGCCACGCTTCCTGACTGACACTGACCATAGTCAGACCGGGTGGAATC
>CAYQQD010000149.1:0-2443 GCA_964419575.1 uncultured Dehalococcoidales bacterium
AGAGCTGTCGGAGCTTGATAAGTGGATTATCTCTGAGCTTAATCAGCTTATTGTTGATGTTGATGGGGCTCTGGAGGCTTATAACCCGACCGAGGCGGGGAGGAAGATAGAGAGCTTTGTCAATGACTTGTCTAACTGGTATGTGCGTCGAAGTCGCCGGCGGTTCTGGAAGAGTGAGAACGATGCCGATAAACTGGCGGCATATAATACGCTTTATGAATGTCTGGTTACCCTAGCCAAGCTACTGGCGCCATTGACGCCGTTTCTGGCTGAGGAGCTGTATCAAAACCTGGTCGGCTCAGTCTCTCCTGGGGCTCAGGAGAGCGTGCACTTGGCTGATTTTCCGGTGGCTGATGTGACCAAAATTGATAAGCAGTTAGCCGCTGATACCCGATTAGCCATGAAAATAGTAAGTCTGGGACGGGCAGCACGGAGCAAAGTCGGCATCAAGGTGCGCCAGCCTTTAGGTGTCAGCTATGTCATTAAAAGTCCCGAGATGGAACGAGCCCTGAAGAGCAAGGCAATCGAGCAGTCGGTGCTGGACGAACTAAATGTAAAGTATATAAAGCTTGCGACGACAGAAGAGTTAGCAGCTATGGCAACAAAACCTGATTATGTAGTTGATAACGAAGCAACTGCTTCTACTGCTATTTACACCAAAATTACTCCAGAGCTTAAGACCGAGGGACTGGCGCGGGAGATAGTGCACCGGTTGCAGACCATGCGCCGCTCGGCTGGGTTTGACATTGCCGACCGCATTGTTACCTATTATCAGGGCGGGGCTTACATCAGCCGGGTAATGGAAGATTTTGCCGACTATATTAAGCGGGAAACGCTATCCCGTGAGCTTGTTGACGGAGTTCCCCCAGAAGGTGCATTCACTGAGAGCCATAGAATAGAGGACCATGATATATTGTTGGCGGTGAAGAGGCTGGGGTGACCTAGGGTGGGGGGCTTTGGGTAAGTGTAGCATAGGCAGTGTTCTCGGTCTTACCCCGCCAGAAGACTATTTTTACCTCTTGTCCAATCTGGCGGGCGTGTATCCCTTTGATTAATTCCTGTGCAGTGGATATTTCCTCATCATCCAGGCTGACAATGACATCCCTTGCTTTAATGCCGGCTTTATCGGCTGGGCTGTCAGGGGCGACATAGGTAACGAAGGCACCTTTATCTACAGCCAGGTTATACCACCAAGCCGTGGTCGGGTTTACATCCGAAAGCTGGACGCCTAAGTAGGGGCGGATTACATAGCCGTTTACAATTAACTGGTTGATAACGGGGATAGCGGTATTGATGCTTATGGCGTAGCCCATGCCCTCAACACCGACCATAGCGATTTTAGCGCTGGTAATACCGATGACCTCTCCAGCCATATTGACTAAAGGTCCGCCACTATTGCCTGGATTGATGGCGGCATCAGTTTCGATAAGGTCGTCTAATGTCTGTCCTTCGGATACGGGTAGAGAAACCCCAATGCGGCTAATCCACCCCCCTTTCATGCTTATCCCCATGCCTAGTGAATTACCAATGGCGGCTACCTGCTCACCAATCTTTAATAGGGAAGAATCTCCAATATCGGCTACTGGTAGGTTTTGAGCGTCAATCTTGACTATAGCCAGGTCAGTAAGAGGGTCGGTGCTTATCGTTTGAGCCGGGAAGGTGCTGCCATCGTCCAGGGTTATGGTGATGTTTGTGGCGTCGGCGACTACATGATTATTGGTTACGATAATTCCATCCTGGTGTATAATCCACCCCGAGCCAGCAGCGATATCAGTCTTGATAGCCACTACCGAAGGCTTGACCTTAGCCACAACTGCAACATAATCGGGTAACCGTGGAGCGTTAGCCTCAGTGGATGGCGGGCTCCAGTTGGGGTTAATTGGGGTGGTAGTAGAAGGAGGGGTAGGCGGTGGCGAAGTCGGTGGAGGCATGGTTGCTGAAGGAGATGGTAGGAAACAGCCAACGCTTAAGGCAAGAGATAGGATGAGGATAAGGGAAATAACTAAATATTTTATCTTTACCCGTTTCATTAGTGTTTAATTATAGCATAGTGTAAAACTAAAGCAAAAATTATTATCCTCCCCCTCCTTTTTAAGGGAGGGGGAGGATTGGTTAGGCTAGAGAGGCAAATCTACCTTATTTATGCTTCGGTTACCTTGGGTAGTGAAGCTAGCGCCTCCTTTACCTTTTCCGCGGGATATTCGAAATCTTGCAACCTGCCGGAGAGGTACTCGTCATAGGCGGCCAGGTCAAAGTGCCCGTGCCCACTATGGGCTATCAGGATGGTTTTTGACTCGCCTGATTCCTTGCATTTGAGGGCTTCATCAATAGCCACCCTGAGGTCGTGGCAGGGCTCGGGGGCGGTGATAATGCCCTCGGTGCGGGCAAAGATTACCCCAGCCTCAAAGGTAGGTACCTGATGCACTGCCTTAGCCTCAATTAA
>CAYQQD010000150.1:0-2419 GCA_964419575.1 uncultured Dehalococcoidales bacterium
GCGGTCGGAGAGGGTAAACAGCCCCTTGCCGAAAGCTAGGTCTCGCCCGGTTTCTTGCCACAATTCTAAAGGCTGGAGGACAGGGAGCATTAGCTCCTGCCCTCCGGCAGCATCCATCTCCTCCCGAATTATGTTCTCTATCTTTTTCAGTGTCCTCCAGGCTAAAGGCAAATAGGAATATACCCCAGCCGCTACCTGATATATCATCCCGGCTTTAAGTAGTAGCTGGTGACTAACTGTTTCTGCCTCAGCCGGCACCTCTCGCTGAGTCTTACCAAATAGCTTTGATATCCGCAATTTACCGGTTGACCTATCTAATCATGGTTTTCAGTTTACCGATACTGACGGAGGTTAGGCAAATTCCTTCTTTCCCCCTGAGACAAATATTATGGATAGTATCCCCAACACTGTTCCTACTGGTATTAAGGGGAGAGCCAAGATGGCACCGGCAAGCGCCAGCCCCCAGACCTTTCTTCTCATGGCGCAGATACCACCGATTATGGCTACTATTCCAAGACCAATTACCCCGGCGCCAAGTACTCCAAGCCCTGGCATACCGGTAATCAAGGCGAAAAGTCCCCCAGCCGTAGCTACAACAGCGCCGATACCAATACCATAGCAACCAGCAATTATAGTCAAGATACCTGCTGTTGTTGGCCTCCACGTTTTTTGCATTGTTACCTCCTTGTTTTATTTTTAATTATGGCTAGGCAAATTCCTTCTTCCCCGTTGAGACAAATATAATGGATAGAAGCCCCAGTATAAACGAACTGGGGAGAGCCAGGATAGAACCGGCAAGCGCCAGCCCCCACGCCCTTCGTCTAATAGCCTGGATACCACCGACCAAGGCTATTATCCCGAAAGTCAGTGATACCGCACCAAGCACAATGAGCGCAAATGATGAAATCCTGATTACTCGCTCAATAATTGATGGGATATCAATTGTCCCAGGGATGAAGACCCCAGCCCACCGACGTATCAAATCAGTTAATTCGGGAATAAAAGCTCTCGCCCTGCCTATAAGCCCGGCTAGCACAAACATAAAACCACCTCTACCTATACCAATAGCCCCGGCAATTATAGTTAAGATGCCAGCCGTTGTTGGTCTCCATGTCCTTTCCATTTGTTACCTCCTTAGTTATTTATAATAGTCACTTAATTACTGAGGCTAAATATAGCTCTCAACTATTTAATCATATTAAAGCGCCTTATTCTAGGGGTCGGCTTCAAAATTTTTTGTCTACCTCACCCCCCTAATCCCCCTCTCCTTTGAAGGAGAGGGGGAAAGATGATTTTTAGAGGGGCTTCGCCCCTTCAAACTTCCCCAATTCTAAGCTTAGAACCTCTCCACCTCCCTCATTAAAGCTATCACAAAGTCCTTTTCCTGGATAGTAGCAATCTTTTTGCCTTTTTTGAACAGGATGGCTTTGCCTTTGCCGCAGGCGATGCCGACATCGGCATCTTTAGCCTCGCCGGGTCCATTGACCTCACAGCCCATAACCGCTACCTTTATCGGCTTGTCAATCTTTAATAGCCTTTCCTCAACTTCTTCGGCTAATTTTATAATATCAACCTCAGCCCGACCACAGGAGGGGCAGCTAATCAAAGTCGGACCGTACTGGCATAAGTCCAGGCTCTTTAGAATCTCATAGGCAGCAATTACCTCTTCTTTGGGGTGGGCGCTTAATGAGACCCGGATAGTATCACCGATGCCTTGATAGAGAAGGGTGCTGATGCCTACCGTGCTCCGAATAATGCCCCTTCGGGATGTGCCGGCTTCAGTAATACCTATATGTAGGGGATAGGGTATCTTTAGGGCAATGTCTTCATAGGCGTCAATAGTCGTCGGGACGTCAAAGGCTTTTAGTGAGACCTTAATCAGGTCAAAGTTAAGGCTCTCCAGCAGGCGTACCTGCTGTAGGGCAACATCAACCATTTGCTTGGCGAGGGTCAATCCGGGTTTGGCGGTTTTGGGCAGGCTGCCGGCATTTACCCCGATGCGGATTGGAACATTCCTCTCCTTAGCTGCCTGGACTATGACCGAGACTTTTTTCGGCTGGCTGATGTTGCCCGGATTTAACCGCAGTCCATCAGCCCCGGCTTCCAGTGCCAGTAAAGCCAGTCGGTAATCAAAGTGAATATCAGCCACAATCGGTAGGGGAGTGCCCCTTTTTATGGCTCGTATTGCCCGGGCGGCTTCGGCATCAGGCACCGCCACTCGGACTAACTGGCAGCCACAGTCTTCAAGCTCCTTGATTTGGGCAGTAGTTGACATAATATTACGAGTGTCAGTTTTGGTCATAGACTGGACCACAATCGGAGCGTTACCGCCGATGGTTACATTGCCAATCTGAATTGGTTTGCTGGCTCGTCTGGGTTTCATAATATTATTAACCTCACCCCCTTTATCTCCCTCTCC
>CAYQQD010000151.1:0-2367 GCA_964419575.1 uncultured Dehalococcoidales bacterium
GGGTGGATAATTACATCCATGTGGTCATGCCCATGTTTGTCCAGTGGTGAGTAAATTCGCTGGGCTCTCTAATGTCTGTGCGGATGTAAGCTCCGGCGGGATAACTCCTTAATTTCTGAATTTCACTGGCGAGAGATGCACCCTGGGCGGCAGCATGCTCTACCTCTAGTTGTTCCTTGACCGCAGCCATGACTATCTGCGGATTTTCTAGGACTTTCTGATACTTTGCCAGGCAGCATTTTCCAGATGGTCAGCCCGGATATACCGTGCACTGCACACACAAATTCGGTGAACTGCCCTTTGAAAGTTGGGATGAGATGACAAGGGAAAATGTCAGTCAGAAGCTTCTTGATAACCTTAAACTTCTGGCTTATGGTGGGCTTAAGTATTGTCCAACCTGCCCCATTTGCAAAGAGATTGCGGACAGGCAGTGAATACCGGGAGATTTAACAACCCGATGAAAAGTGTGGTCAGCAGTTAGCTTCGCACAAGTAGTACCGTAGGGTGGCGCAGAAGCCCGCAGGTGCAATTTACCACTGAAAATGTTATAGTCTTATTCGCTACTCGCTGAGCACTTTTTTGTCATCTGAAAGCCCTGCTTCGGTCCAGCCGTTGGTTAAACTAGTCTCAGTAGAAAAAACAATATGCAACAAACCTATAATTCCAAGATGCCCTTAGCTACTCTCATTAGCACGTTCTTGATCGGCATAGCCATGTGGGGTCCAATCTATTGCATCCCGCCTATGGAGTCCATACTAAAGGAGGCATTGTCCTTAAGCCATGGCCAAGTAGGTCTCATGTTCAGTGCACCGGCATTAATGGTGGTGGCAATGTCTATTCCAGCTGGGATTGTGGCCGATAAGATAGGTGTTAGAAGGGCTGTTGGCATTGGCCTTGTCGTTATGGTGGCAGGCGCCGTGACGAGAGGTATGGTTAATAGCTACGCAGGCCTGCTATCTTCCATGTTTATTTTTGGTGGTGGGTTTGCATGGACATTTACTAACCTGCCCAAGATAGTAAGCACATTTGCTGGCAGGGCGAAGGCAGTGGTAACCATGGGTCTGGTGAATTCTGGCATGCCAGTGGGTACTGCTCTGGGCATGGCACTGACAATACCCGTTATCCTCCCAATAACGCGGTCATACCAGGGCGCCTTTCTTGTTTGGAGTATACCTACCGTAATCGTGGCGATACTATGGTGGGTTATTGTTAGAGAACCACAGCCCAACAAGCGATTGGGTGGTTTCCCAAAGCCGGCAAAGACTCAAGCTTCTTTCCGAACGGTGATAAGGAACAAAAATGTAATTTTGATTTCTGCGCTGATGTTCCTACACCAATTCTTCATATGGAGTTGGACCGGTTGGGCCCCTACGCTTTTAATGTTGAAAGGGGCATCACCGGGTCTAGCCGGTCTTATCGCTTCAATGACAATCTGGGTCATTATTCCCACCTTCCTCCTAATGCCCGGACTCTCATACAAGTTGGGGCTAAGAAAACCATTCCTATGGATACCATCCGTAGTTCTAGCTTTCATTGCGTGGTTGGCTACTCAGGCCAGTGTACTAGTGAGCTGGTTTATCATGGCCCTGGCAGGTGTAGCCGCGGCCACCAGATTCACAACTCTATTCACACTACCGATCGAGATAATGCCAGGAGAAGATGTGGGAACAGCAAGCGGCGTAATGCTGTCTCTAGGCTATACTGGGGCCGTGATTGGCCCACTAGTCGGTGGCGGAATTTTGGACTCTTCTCAGAGTCTCGACAAGATGTTGCTAGTCCTGGTATTTGCCTCGGTAGCTGCGGCTCTTGTAGGTCTGAGGATTCCAGAAACTGGCACAAAACCAATGCACGGACTGGTGACGAGAGTTTGAACTGTCCTTGAAGCTGGCATGGTGTTGCACAGTTTGGCTTTGTGTAGGATTGACGGCCTGATGGTTTTGGGTGCTTGTGTTCTTCAATTGTTCGCCACGTAGAGCAGAAAAGGCCGGATATCTCAGGAGCCAAAGCCTAGACCTTCCTGAGCAAAAGATGGCGTTGCGAAGAAAACAAGGCGAGGTGCAAGGCTGAACAATCGACACTATTTCACTTCTAATCCGAAAGTAATATATTAAGAGGGCAATGATGCTTAGGGTCTCAGCTATTGTAGCAATAAGTATTTTGTTATTTTTTTCTCGCGGCCTGTGCCCCAATGATCCCCCCTGGCGGCACAGTAAAGCCTGACTTTCCGAACAATCTAGAGATGGCCGAGTTTATAGAGGAAACCTACCACCAGCCCTACTCAGTCTGCTCCAACAACTGTATCCATAAATCACTCAGAATAGCACGAAAGGCAAGGGAGCTAGGCATGGACGCGCAATTGGTTGCCTG
>CAYQQD010000152.1:0-2362 GCA_964419575.1 uncultured Dehalococcoidales bacterium
CGGGTCTATGGCAAACTCATGGCGTTGCTGGTTACTATGAAAGCCCTTCCCTTGTCCTATAACCGGGACATGCAGGAAGATAAAGAGGGTCTCTTTGACACTGTAGATACCCTGCTATCTACCTTGGAGGTATTTACCGGTATGGTCAAAACCCTGCGAATTAAAGCCGAGAATATTGAACAGGCAGCCAAGCGAGGGTATATTCTGGCTACCGACCTAGCTGACTATTTGGTCAAGAAGGGGGAAGCCTTCCGCACCGCCCACGATATAGTGGCTAGGTTAGTAAACTATGCTATGGAAAAGGGCAAATCATTTGGTGAGCTTGGCCTCAGTGAATATAAGGGTTTTTCCCCTCTATTTGGGGAGGACGTTTACTCCATTACCCTGGAGTCATCTATTGCGGCTAGGGATGTTATTGGCGGGACAGCGCCAAAGCAGGTCGCCCGGGCACTAGCCGCGGCTAAAAAGCTGCTTGGAGAATCTAAAGGTTGAAAGCTATCCCTAAAGTTAAGTTTGCCCCGTCTATCCTCTCGGCTGATTTCAGCCGTCTTGGTCAGCAGGTAGCTGAAGCCACCGAAGCGGGTGCTGACTATATCCATGTTGATGTCATGGATGGACGTTTTGTGCCTAATATAACTATTGGGGCTCCGGTAGTAGCCGCTATTCGTCACTGGACAAATCTGCCTCTTGATGTCCACCTTATGATTGTGGCGCCCGAGTCCCAGATTGAGCAATTTGTTAACGCCGGGGCGGATATTATTACCGTCCATATAGAAGCCTGCCCTCATATTCACCGGGTAGTGCAGATAATCAAGGAATTGGGGGTCAGGGTGGGGGTTGCCCTCAACCCGGGCACACCCATTGATGTGCTTGAGGAGGTCCTTCCTTCGCTGGATTTAGTCTTGGTCATGACGGTTAACCCCGGCTTTGGCGGGCAGACTTTCATTGAGCCTATGCTGGACAAGGTAGCCCGCTTGCGGGCTGAGCTGGACAGGAAGGGTCTGGCTGCTGAACTAGAGGTGGATGGCGGCATCAATGCCCAAATTGCTCCTAAGCTGGTAACCGCAGGAGCTAGGGTGCTAGTCGCCGGGGCAGCAGTGTTTAATTTGCAGCAAACGGTAAAGGAAGCCTTGGACAAGATACGGGCTAGCTTGGACTAGAAGCTAGCTTTTTGGCGGCTTTGTGCTGATTGCGGAGGCATCGGGTGCACAGGTTGAGTCGCTTTGGCTGACCGTCTATAATGATAGTAGCCGGGTGAATATTGGGTACCCAGCGACGGTTGGTGCGGCGCTTGGAATGGCTTACATTATGACCAAATTGGGGTGATTTCCCACATAAATCGCATTTCATAATTAATATAATTTACCCCTTTACTATTAAATAATTTTGGTGTAAAATGCTTTCACCTTAAAATTATGTTATCATTATAATACTAGATATTATAATGTTATCATAGCCGAGCTAACCGGGCAAGGTGGTTATTGAGGAGATTGGGCGTAGCAAGGCTTGTTACCGAAGTTAGTCTTCCTCTTGATGGGGAAGTTAGAAGGTAAATAAATAACCTTGAGTAAGGAGATTTTAATATGAAGCAAGTTAGTTCTCTTAGTGGGCAAGAGCTAAGGGATATGCTTGTGGTTGCCACCAACTGGCTGGAGAAGAGTGCTCCAGAGATTGATGCTTTGAATGTTTTCCCGGTACCCGATGGTGATACCGGGACTAATATGCTGCTTACCATGCGCTCCACTCTTGAGGAAGCCTACCGAGCTCCTGACCGTAGTGCTTCAGCAGTGGCTCAAGCTATAGCCAAAGGGGCACTGATGGGGGCTCGGGGTAATAGCGGGGTAATCCTGTCGCAGATTTGGCACGGTTTGGCGAAAGGTTTGGCGCAGAAGGAAGCATTTAACGGCAGAGACCTGGCTGATGCCCTACTTGAGGCATCAGCTATGGCCTATAAGGGGATAAACAATCCGGTAGAGGGGACTATTCTTACTGTAGCTAAGGACGCAGCTTCAGCGGCTCAGGCACAGGCGGCTAGCGGTAGCGACGACCTGATATCAGTCATGGAGGCGACAATTGATGCTGCTAGCAAGTCGGTGGCTAACACCCCTAATCTATTGGATGTGCTGAGAGAGGCCGGGGTAGTAGATGCCGGTGGGCAAGGTCTATACACCATCCTCGAAGGCGCCCTCCACTACCTTAAGGGTGATGTAGAGGAGATGCAGTTTCGTAAGCCTCGTATGATCGCCAGTACTACGCCGATACCGGCTAGGACGCCACAGATGGTCGCCGCCGATGAGGAGCCCTATGGGTATTGCACTGAGTTTCTGCTTAAGGGACAGGGGCTTGACCCAGATAAGCTTAG
>CAYQQD010000153.1:0-2264 GCA_964419575.1 uncultured Dehalococcoidales bacterium
TTCCGCCCCGAATTCCTTAACCGGCTGGATGAGATTATAGTTTTCCATGAGCTAACCGAGGAGCAACTCAGGAATGTTGTTGATTTACTGGTCAAGGATTTGCAGAAGCGTTTGGCTGAGCGTAAGCTAGAGATAGAGCTGACTGAAGAGGCTAAATCATGGCTGGCTAAGGAAGGCTATGACCCAATATATGGGGCACGACCGCTGAGGCGAGCTATAGAGCGGTACGTGGAAAATCCACTGTCAGCTAAGCTACTTAAGGGCGAATTTAGCCAAGGTGACAGGATTATCGTTGACCTTGGTGACGAGGGCTTAACCTTTAGCGTGGGGGGACGGGCCAATGTAGACGCCTAGTCAGGGAATTCTTGGCATGGCAGTAACTAGTGTAAGCTCGAAAAGGAAATACATTTTTGGTGGCCTATTTCTGGGTGGGATAATTGCCGCCTTTGTGGTTATAGTCTACCACTGGCAGGCAATAAGCCGTTACCAGCATTATGGCTATCCAGGTCTTTTCCTTATCAGTTTCTTAGCCGGCTTCAGCTTGCCAATGCCGATTCCCTACATGGTGATAATCTTCATCTTTGGCGGGCTGTTACATCCTGCCTTGGTCGGGGTAGCCTGTGGGCTGGGTCTCGGTGGCGGTGGCACACTCCTTTATTTAACCGGTCGTGGTGGACGGAGGTTTCTCCCATGGAGTAATGTTTTTGCTTTTGCTGATAGTTCATCTAATGAGGCACCGCCTTCTTCACGAATATCTCGGCTAATATCTCGTCTGCTGAGGTGGGTACGAATGCCTCAAATCATGGCTTTCGCCCAGCGGAGGGGTTCATTGGTCGTCTTTTTAATGTCAGCGGCAATCAATCCCTTTTTTGTGCCTATGGCTATTGGTATGGGGACACTCCACTTCCGCTGGTGGAAATTCTTCCTTATGTGCTGGGCAGGCATGACAGTTAAGGCTATGGCTTTTGCCTACGCTGGCTATCTGGGCTTGGGGACTATCCTTCGCTGGTTAAGGATAATTTGAGTAGAACCAGCAATTCAGGTGTTTATATGAGGGTAGTTACTGATTGGAATAGGTACCATAAGCGTGTCCGAATCAGTCAGCGATTCCTATGGGTCATTTGGAGAGCTTATGCCGATTTGCTACGCGACATCCATTTCCCAGAGCCACTTAAGATAATCGAGCTGGGCTGCGGCACCGCCTATAATACCTTACAAATGACCAAATTGTTTCAGGTTGATAAAGTAACTCTGGTAGATTTCAATCCTAATGTACTAAATGACGCCCAGAGAAGGCTGTCTTGCCTTAACTGCGAGAAGGAATTCCTGCTACGAGATTTATTTAGCCTTAATTTAAATGAGAAATATGATATCGTTCACTCCCAAGGGTTGCTGGAGCATTATCCCCCTGACGAGCAGAGAAAGCTAATCTATTTACATCGAGACCTTCTAACTAAGGACGGGGTTGCCATAATCTTGGTTCCTACGCCAAATCTACCCTACAGGTCATGGCGAGGGTTTCTTGAGAAGCTGCATCTATGGATTTACCCTGATGAGACAGCTATCTCTAAAGAGGAATTTAAAACAGCGTTGGAGTCAAGCGGTTTGCAAATCTTAAAGATGAAGAGGTGTCACCTAATCGAAGTTGGTGCCGTATGTAGGAAGGGAAATTGAATCTACAGTGAAAATGCGCAAGCTTTCTTATTTATTCAGTGGCTATAATATAATTATTGGCTCCCACATAAGGAAGCAGCTTGAATTCACCAAAGAGGTAACCCCCTCTTGCTTTAAGCATAGACAGATGGATGATCTGGGTTGTGGTGATGGAAAGGTAACCTTGCTGCTAAAGGAGATTTTCTTGCCAAAAAGGCTCCGAGGTTTTGATATTAACCCGCGTCTGGTTAGACAAGCCAGAGACAAAGGGATCGAAGCTGAGGTCATAAATCTGGAGGAGGACATGCCTCAAGGGGAATTAGCCGTAATGTGGGGAGTTCTACATCATTTGCAAGACAGGGAAGGGTGTCTTAGAAAAGCGAAAGAAAACTATGATTTGATTTTTATCAGAGAGCCAATAAAGACTGGCTTCGTTAACTGGCTGGAATTGGGGCACCCACTAAGAAAACAAGGGATTGAATGCTTGGTCAAGGAACATCTAGCTAGCTCGCAGGTATTTTATTGTGGCAATAGTATTCTCATATTTTATGCATCCCCAAAGTTGGGTCTTAGCACATTAACTGGCGATTAAAAAGACCCGTTGTCTATCC
>CAYQQD010000154.1:0-2255 GCA_964419575.1 uncultured Dehalococcoidales bacterium
TCTCCAGGCGCTGCCTCATTTCATCAACTCTTTGCCCTCCCCGCCCGATGACAACACCAGGACGGGCAGTATGAATAGTTACCACCATCCGGTTTGCCTGACGGTCTATCTCCACCAGAGAGACACCGGCATCACCATATTCCGACCTAATAGCCTGCCGAAGTTTTAGGTCTTGGTGCAAGAACTCCACATAATGCTTAGTGGCGTACCACTTCGCTTGCCAATCCCGTATGATACCAATTCTAAAACCGGTAGGGTGAACCTTACGACCCAACTTTTTCCTCCTGCTCGGCAACAACCACAGTAATATGACTAGACCGCTTAAGGATAGGGCTGATTCGGCCTCGAGCTCGGGGGTAAAATCTCTTCAGGGCTGGGGCATCGTCAACAACGATATTAACAATCCTTAACTCCGGGGACATCTGAAAATTGTTCTCAGCGTTAGCCGCTGCCGATTTCACTACCTTGGCTACAACTCGAGCTGTGGGTGAGGAGGCAAACTTGAGTAGGGTCAAGGCTTCGTCCACCGTCTTGCCTCGTATCATATCTACTAACGGACGCACCTTACGAGACGGTATACCTATGTCTTTAGCCACTGCTCTCACTTCCATGTTATGCCTACCTAAGTAACTACTGTCTCTTCCTTACCTGACTAATCCTTTCTGCCTTAGCCACGTGCCCCTTGAAGGTTCGAGTTAAAGCAAACTCGCCTAATTTATGCCCCACCATATTCTCGGTGATAAAAATAGGCACATGTCTCCGACCATTATGCACCGCAATAGTAAGCCCTATCATCACCGGCAGAATAGTAGATGAGCGCGACCAAGTCTTTATTACCGCCTTCTGGCCAGAGCGATTAATAGCTTCCACCTTCTTTAGCAGTTTGGGGTCAATGGCTGGCCCCTTCTTAATTGACCTTGACATCCAGCTCCACCTTTACTTGTCTATTTCCCCCGACGCTTAACAATCAACTTATCTGACGGCTTTGGTTTACGGGTTCTATAGCCCATAGCCGGTTTCCCCCATGGTGTCTTAGGTCCAGGCATGCCTATTGGTGTCCTACCTTCCCCCCCACCATGGGGGTGGTCTCGCGGACTCATCGCTGAGCCCCTAACCGTAGGTCGCCAACCTAACCACCGCTTGCGACCTGCCTTACCCAATTTAATACCCTGATGGTCAATATTCCCCACCTGACCAATGGTAGCTAAACAATCACTGCGAATACGCCTCATCTCACCAGATGGTAACCGAACCAAGGCATATTCGCCCTCCTTTACCATTAGTTGAGCTGCACCTCCAGCAGTTCGTACCAACTGTCCACCCTTACCCGGCTCTAACTCAATATTATGTAGTAAAGTGCCACTTGGGATTAGCTTCAAAGGTAAAGCATTCCCGGGTCTTATTTCAGCCTCACTGCCTGAATTTATCGTATCCCCCACGCTAAGCCCTAAAGGGGCAAGGATGTAACGCTTTTCCCCATCAGCATAGTAAATAAGAGCAATATTTGCTGAACGGTTAGGGTCATATTCGATAGCAGTCACTCTACCGGGAACACCAACCTTGTCCCGCTTAAAGTCAATAATGCGGAGCCTTCGTTTGGCGCCTCCACCCCGGTGTCGAACTGTTACTTTCCCCCGAGTGTTACGCCCAGCCTTCTTCTTACGGGGTAGGAGCAGTGATTTCTCTGGCTTGCTTTTGGTTATCTCCTCAAAGGTAGAACCACTCATACCCCGCCTACCTGGAGATGTAGGCTTATATACCTTTAGTCCCATTCTTAATACAATCTCCTTTACGCAATTCCCCTATTTGATGATTTTATCTACCTCACCCCCTCATTCCCCCTCTTCATAATAGGGAGATGTATTCTTAGCACGAGGGGGAGAATGGTTTTTGAAGAGGCTTCGCCCCTTCAGACTTTCCTCTTAATTATCAGACCCCTTCAAATAGTTCAATCTTATCCCCCGGCTGGAGGGTAACTATCGCCTTTTTCCAGGGTTGAGTTAACACCACTCGTCTGCCCACCCTTCGTTCTTTACCACGTACCATTGTCACATTAACTGCGGTCACCTTGACATTAAATGCCTTTTCCACAGCCTGTTTAATCTGCGGTTTATTAGCCTCTCTGGCTACTTCAAAGGCATATTTGCCCTGAGCCTGAAGCTCGGTACCCTTCTCAGTTATCACCGGACGGCGCAATACCTCATAGGGATGCATTGCTCTCTCCTTGAGACAGTTTCTCTCCCCATAACTCCTCT
>CAYQQD010000155.1:0-2225 GCA_964419575.1 uncultured Dehalococcoidales bacterium
GATATTATTCAGTGGCCATTTTTGCCTAGCTTCACTGGCTATTTCCAGCAACCTGTTTTCTGCCTTGCCCTCGGTATCGCTGTATTCTACTAAAAGCGTCTGTTTGCCTTGAGAATATTCACGAATCAGCCCGATGTAGGTGACCACACAACCGCTGCTACCAGTTTTGACTTTATTAACCACACGCTCAGGGGAAATAGGCTTGTGGGTAATTTCTATCATGCCATCTCCGGGGTAGCCGGGGCTTGTTTTGGGAGAGGAGAAATGGCGGGTGCTTTCTTGGGCGTGCGCTTAGGTTTGGTCGTAGCCTCGGCTGGCGCTGGGGTGGGAGTTACTGTAGCCTGTGGCTGAGGTGATGGTACTGGCTGGGTAAGTAGCGAGTCCAGTTCTTCACCCTCGAGGGTCTCCTTAGCAATAAGCGTCTCAGCAACATGAATCAATTTTGGCTTATTTTCAGTTAGAATCTTTTCCGCCACGCCATGAGCGTGCTGGATGATATTATGGACTTCCTCATCAATCTCCTGGGCTATCTTCTCGCTATAGTTTCTTTGCTCGGTGATTTCACGACCGAGGAAGATTAGTTCTTCCCTATGTCCGAAGGTCCGTGGCCCTAATTTATCACTCATTCCATACTCAGTAACCATCTTGCGGGCGAGGGTGGTTGCCCGCTCAATATCATCGTATCCCCCGGTTGTTGATTCATTGAAGATTAGTTTCTCGGCAGTATGACCGGCGAGGAAGGTGGCTAAGGTATCATTAAATTGGGAACGCGTCATCAGATATCGGTCTTCAGTGGGTAGCTGCCGAGTGTGACCGAGAGAAATCCCCCGGGCTACTATTGAGATTTTGTGTACCGGGTCAGCATTGGGCAGCATTTTGGCGACGAGGGCATGTCCTGCCTCGTGATAAGCGGTGATTTCCTTTTCCTTGGGGCTTATCCGCCGACTCTTGCGCTCTGGGCCGGCAATTACCCGGTCTATGGACTCCTCAAGCTCCAGCATATCAATGGCTGTTTTACCACGCCTGGCAGCCAGAATAGCTGCCTCATTGACCAGATTGGCTAGGTCGGCGCCGCTAAAGCCGGCTGTCTGTCTAGCTAAAACCTCCAGATTAACCGAACCAGCCAGTGGCTTACCATTGGTATGGACTTTAAGGATGGCTACTCGACCGTTGATATCTGGCCGGTCGAGGACTACCCGGCGGTCGAAGCGCCCAGGACGAAGTAAAGCCGGGTCGAGTATATCAGGTCGGTTGGTAGCGGCGAGGACAATCACACTAGTATTGGTGTCAAAGCCGTCCATCTCGGTCAGAATCTGGTTCAGGGTTTGTTCTCTCTCATCATGACCACCACCGAGCCCGGCACCACGGTGACGACCGACAGCATCAATCTCATCGATGAAAACAATGCACGGGGTATTACGTTTTGCCTGGTCAAAGAGGTCTCGCACCCTAGAGGCACCAACGCCGACAAACATCTCCACGAATTCGCTACCACTAATTGAGAAGAAGGGCACCCCAGCCTCACCAGCTATTGCCCGGGCTAGCAACGTCTTTCCGGTGCCGGGTGGGCCTATTAGCAGTAATCCCTTGGGGATGCGAGCGCCTAGTTTCTGGAACTTCTCACGCGACCGGAGGAATTCTACCACTTCCTGTACTTCTTGCTTGGCTTCGTCTACCCCGGCAACATCATCAAAGGTTACCGTTGGGGTATGGGCGGGGAACAAGCGGGCCCGGCTGCGGCCAAAATTCATCGCCTGGGTATTAGCCCCTTGAGCCCGGCGGAATAGGAAGAACAGGAGACCGCCGAAGATTATAAGGGGCAGGAAGTTTATCACCAGGCTCCAGTCAAATCCGCCCAACGGTTTTATTTCATAGCCCCCCTCAGGAAGAACAAGCCCAAGTTCTTGGAGGTCAAGCAAGGTGAGGCCGCCTTTGACTGTCTTAAATTCCGTGCCATCGGTGGTGGTAATGAGCAGGGTATCACCTTCATCTTTCATCTGGGCTATTTCAGCATTTTGTGACATGGCTATAGCTTTAGCCAGAGGGATTTCCTCGGGTTTCTTGGCCGCCGGTGTGAAATAGCCAAAGAGAGCTATACAGGTGATGGCGATAGCGATAAATATTATAAGATTACGATTCCACCCAAATCTCATTTTTTATCCCCAATTGGCTTAAGCTTTTAACAGCATTTATTATTATACCAAAAATAGCAGTAAATGAAAAAG
>CAYQQD010000156.1:0-2206 GCA_964419575.1 uncultured Dehalococcoidales bacterium
TATTTCTATAGCAACCTCAGCCGCCCGCTTCCCCGAGAGAAGCATACCACCAAAGGTGGGACCCATACGAGGCAGTCCGTAAACAGTGGCTACTGCCATACCAGCTACAATCAGTCCGGGATAGACCTCGCCAGTATGCTCCACCACCGCATCCTCTGACTTATCAATCCACAATGCTCCTTCGCCAGCCAGCTTGAGCATACCCCGTTGCTCCAGCTTCCTAGCCACACTAGCATCATGACCAGTAGCATCAATAACCATCTTTGATTCTAAAGGTACCGGGTCAAGAGCTGAAATCTCTTTAGGTAGATGGGCAATGGGGCTCCAATTGACCACTACTCCAGCTACCCGATTATCCTCACGCACCACCACATCCTCCAAGAGAGTCAGCTGGAAGAATTTAACCCCGGCATCACAGGCAGCACCGATAAGCTTAGAACAAGCATAAGGGGCATCAGCAACATAAAGACCCTCACTAACCAATGAGTAGGGCACGTTTAGTTCGTCAAGAATCTCTTGAGCCGGCGCCCTCAGGGTGAGCTTGTTCATAAAATAGCCACCAATCCAGAAACCACCCCCCAGGTAGTTATTCCTCTCGATAATTAGAACCTTAACCCCGGCTTTGCCCAGCTCTCTGCCGGCAATGAGCCCACTGGGTCCACCACCAACAATAATAACTTCGCTTTCAGTATAATCCTCAAATTGACGCGAGAAGCTACTTACAATAGCCTTAGTTACTTCTCCTTCCTTTACCGGATGAAATAGTGTCATACTAATTTCTCCTCCCTGTTATCTCTAATGACCTTTGGGTGAAGTGATACCCAAGTATTTCTCCATTAGTTCCATGGCGCAGAACTCCCCACACATACTACAAGCCGCCCCAGCCGAAGTATGCTTACTATGAACTTGACGAGCTAGCCCAGGGTCTAAGGACAGCCTGGCTTGCTCCTCCCAGTCAAGTTCCTTTCTAGCCCTAGACATCTTCCTATCCCATTCTTCAGCCCCCTTTATCCCCTTAATTATGTCACCAGCATGAGCGGCAATACGCGAGGCTATCACCCCTTGCTTGACATCCTCAGGGTCGGGCAGACAAAGATGCTCGGATGGCGTCACATAGCATAGAAAATCGGTACCAGCAGCGGCAGCAATAGCCCCGCCTATAGCTCCAGTAATATGGTCATAGCCAGCGGCGATATCAGTTACCAGCGGACCTAACACATAAAAGGGGGCTCCCTTGCAGATGGACTTCTCTAATTGAACATTAGCCTCAATTTGGTTCAAGGGCAAGTGACCCGGACCCTCAACCATTGCCTGGACTCCAGCCTGTTGAGCCCGCTGTACTAATTCCCCAATAACCAGCAACTCCTCAATCTGGGCTCGGTCAGTAGCATCAGCTATGCTACCGGGACGCATCCCATCACCAAGGCTCAGGGTCACATCAAACTCTCTAGCTATCTCCAGCAAGCGGTCATAATACTCATACAGGGGATTTTCACGCTCGTTGTGGAGCATCCAGCCTATCATAAAAGCTCCCCCTCGAGACACGACATCGGTTACTCTCCCCTGCTGCTTGAGCTTGGCAACCGCTGACTGGGTTACACCACAATGCACGGTTATAAAATCAACGCCATCGCGTGCGTGCTCTTCAATACCAGCAAATAGGTCATCAACGGTCATTTTGACTATAGCCCCATGCCTATCTATAGCCTCAATTCCAGCTTGGTAAATGGGCACAGTTCCTATCGGCACCGAGCTGGTAGCAATAATAGCTCGCCGAATAGCCGATATATCGCCACCAGTGCTCAAATCCATAACCGTATCCGCCCCATAGTCAATAGCCACCCGCAACTTTTCTAGCTCGGTATCAACATCGCCAAAGTCAGAGGAGGTCCCAATATTGGCATTGACCTTGGTTCTAAGCCCGTGACCGATACCACAAGGGACAAGGTTAGAATGGTTGATATTAGCCGGAATTACTATCGTCCCTTTAGCCACCCCCTGCCGGACGAACTCAGCATCTACCCCTTCCTGCTCAGCCACCAGCTTCATCTGTGATGAGATTATGCCTTCTCTCGCCAATTCCAGTTGAGTCATATCCACCTCCAAAAAAAGACCAAGGGTTTAAGCGGTTAATACTAGACCCTTGGTCTGAGTTACTACCGCTTCCCTACGCTCGTATTACCAAGATCAGGTTCCCAGGGTTGGC
>CAYQQD010000157.1:0-2202 GCA_964419575.1 uncultured Dehalococcoidales bacterium
CCTGTGATAAGGTTATCAGTCGAAATAGATGGGCGTCAAGTGTAACTAGCCACCGTTTTTTTTGAGATTGTTAGCAACCTATCCCCCTGACCCCCTTCCCTTACTAGGGAAGGGGGAGAAGAGTAAAAGAGGGGCGAAGCCCCTCTTACATAACAATTCCCCCCTTCTTTGAAGGATAAATAGCAGGGGAAGTCTAAGAGGGGCAAAGCCCCCACAATTATAGGGCGTCAAAGAGGGACTTCGTCCCTCTTAAAAACTACTTCCCCTTCCCCTTTCTAAGGGGAAGGGGATTAAGGGGATAGGGTTACCAACAAAATCTAAAGAGGGTGAGGTAGATAAATAATCTAAGTTTCTTGATTGTTGACCTCCAATCGGCGGTGATATAATTGGCTTTAGATATCGGGCAAGGGAGCAGGGTTGTTAAGCAATTCCTACCAGCAGGCTCTAGATTACCTCTGTAGCTTTGTTGACTATGAAACTATGCACCTGCCACGCAGTGCCGTTAATTATGACCTGAGGCGGGTGGAGGAACTTCTGTTTCGCTTGGGCAACCCCCACCTGGCAGCCAGGTCAGTCCATGTTGCCGGCACCAAGGGTAAGGGGAGCGTGGCGGCTATGGTGGCGGCGGTTCTTACTGCATCTGGTTATACTACCGGGCTGTATACTTCACCCCACCTTAATGACCTGAGGGAGCGTATTAGGGTTAATGGCGAGTTAATCACCGAGGAGGAGCTTATTGCCTTGGTGGAGAGGCTTAAGTCTGAGGTTGAGGCGGTAAGTGAGAAAGCGACCTATGGTCAGTTGACCACCTTTGAGCTGTTAACGGCACTGGGTTTTGCCCACTTCAAGCAAAAGGGGGTTGATTTTCAGGTGGTGGAGGTAGGGTTGGGGGGCAGGCTTGATGCCACCAATGTAATCCAGCCTGAGGTTTGCATTATCACCTCGATTAGCTTTGACCATACCGAGGTATTAGGTAGCTCTTTAACTGAAATCGCCAGCGAGAAAGCAGGGATTATCAAGCCCGGCTCGATAGTGGTGACCTCGCCCCAGCCGGATGAGGTGGCTCAGGTAATAGAAAAAGCCTGCCTCAAGTGTCAAGCCGGGTTGGTCAGGGTAGGTAGCGATGTCGTCTGGCAGAGCCTTGGCTTTGATGCTGAGAGGCAATTACTTCGAGTGAAGGGGAGGCTGGGTAGTTATAGACTATCCATCCCACTGCTTGGTCGCTACCAACTGGAGAACGCAGCTACTGCAGTGGCTGCCCTAGAGGTTTTGGCTGGGAGGGGTTTTAATATTTCCCGGGACAGTATCGTTAACGGTCTGGCGACGGTAAGCTGGCCGGGTCGGTTCCAGATTCTCAGCCGTCGCCCGCTACTGGTAGTTGATGGGGCGCATAACCCTGACTCGGCTCGGAAGCTAAAGCAGTCGCTAGTTCAATACTTTGCCTTTGACCGAGCCATCTTGGTTATCGGGGTATCGTCGGATAAGGATGTAGCTGGCATAATTTCAGAATTGGTGCCTTTATTTGATAAGGTGATTGTCACCCGCTCCCGTCATCCCCGGGCGATGGCACTGGAGCAACTTATAGCTGCATTTAGACGGTACGGAGTAGAAGTCCAAGCGGTAGAGGCTGTTTCTGAAGCCCTATCCCTAGCGCTAAGTATGGCTGGGGCTCGAGACCTTGTCTGTGTTGCCGGTTCTCTATTTGTAGTGGCTGAGGCGATTGAGCAGGCAAAAATATGAGGTCGCCTATTTGGGGAGGAGAAGAGACAGGATATCAGGTTACTAGGTGAACTCAGGGGGTGACCTGTGGCGTAATCAGCGCCTCTTCGGGTAACATATTACCCAGGATTCTCTCCAGCGCCATAGTGTGACTGCAAAGCCCCCAGCTTGAGAAGAAGTGGCAGGAGCAGTGCCATTTGCCATTTTTATATTCGGTAGTGTAGGTGTCATTGTCCCCCCGGAAATTCACTGACAGCCCGGAGAAGGTAACCCGGTCTGTCTCTTGAGCGTAGCGCTTGGCTTTTTCAATTTTTCCGATCAGACTTGACTGCATCACTAACCTCCTTAACTTAAGAAGCACTGGCTAAGGCTAGCTCAGTGCTTCTTTCTGCGACTTATAATGATAACTGCTAAACACATATTCTTTACAGCTCTTAAACTTTCGCTTTGTTTAATTTTACTCCTTTTTTGGTTATAAGTCCA
>CAYQQD010000158.1:0-2198 GCA_964419575.1 uncultured Dehalococcoidales bacterium
ATAGAGCAAAAGGTGGTTAATATCTGCCAGCTCTATGGCTATGAGCGCATTGACGTCCCTGCCTTTGAGGACACCGGGCTTTTCTCCCGCAGTATCGGCGAAGAGACCGACATCGTCCAAAAGGAAATGTATACCTTTGAAGATAGAGGCGGGAACAAAATAACCCTGAGACCAGAGGGCACGGCGCCAGTATGCCGTGCCTATCTAGAACACGGGATGCATAATCTGCCCCAGCCGGTAAAGCTTTATTATATTGGCTCCATTTTTAGATACGAACGACCCCAGGCAGGCAGATATCGGCAACACTACCAGTTTGGCTATGAGGCTATCGGGGATGACGACCCCGCCCTTGATGCCGAAGTCATTGATACGGCGTGGCAATTCTTTTCTTCCCTAAACCTTCACCACCTGTCCCTAATCCTAAATAGTATCGGTTGTAAACAATGTCGACCGGGATATCTAGCTGCCCTGAAGAATTACTATGCCAGCTATATTAACGGCTTGTGCTCCGACTGCAAAACCAGGTTCAACACAAACCCCCTCCGCCTCCTTGATTGTAAAAAGCCGGTATGCCAGCAAATAGCTGACTCTGCCCCCAGAAGCATTGATTATCTCTGCCCCCGGTGTGATGAGCACTTCAACCAGCTAAAGAGGTACCTTGGGCTACTTGAAATTCCCTTTGAATTAAACCACCGCCTGGTTCGTGGGCTAGACTACTATACCCGGACGGTATTTGAGGTCCAGCCTGAAGCCGAAGGCGCCCAGAGCACCCTCGGCGGCGGCGGACGATATGATGACCTGATTGAGGAACTGGGTGGCAGACCCACCCCAGCAATCGGCTTTGCCGCCGGCATAGAGCGGATAATCCTCAACCTAAAGAAACAGACCATTCCCGTCCCCACCCCACCCAAAGCCAAGGTCTTCATTGCCTATATCGGCGATGACGCCAGGGATGAGGCAATAAAGCTGTCAGCCAAGCTGAGAAAGAACGGTATCGGAGTAATAGAAGCCATGGGCAATAAGAGCCTGAAGGCTCAACTAAGACTGGCAAATAACCTTGGCGCCAGTTACACCGTCATCATCGGCGACCAAGAAGTAAAAACCGCCACCGTATTACTCCGAAATATGACCACCGCCCAGCAAAAAACCGTCCCCGCTTCTAAGCTACAACAGCTACTATGCTAACCAGATGGAATAGCTTCACCTAATAGTTAAATTGTGATATAATATTTAAGTGCCTACGTTATTAGATTTGACCTCTTCTACCCTAGCTAGAAGCTACTTCGGTATCACTATCTCTCCAACATCTCCACCCACTCATTTTTTGTCCCCATCATTAAGAGGGTAAAGGCTAACTATGACCCAGAATACTGAGCGAATAAATAACGAGTACACTGCCAAGGACATCCAGGTACTGGGCGGGAGGGAGGCAGTACGCCGCCGACCGGGTATGTACATTGGCAGCACCGACCAGCGCGGACTGCACCACCTAGTCTATGAAATTATCTATAACAGCATTGATGAAGCCATGGCTGGCTGCTGCACCAAAATTGAGGCTGTCATTCAACAAGATAATACCGTTAAGGTTGACGATAACGGACGTGGCATCCCGGTAGAGATTCACCCCGCCACCAATGTATCCGCCCTGGAGACAGTAATGACTCAGCTACACGCTGGGGCAAAATTTGGCGGTAAGACCTACCAGGTATCAGGTGGGCTGCATGGGGTAGGGGCTTCGGTAGTCAATGCCCTTTGCTCCTGGTTCAGGGTTAATGTCAGGCGCGATGGCAAGCTCTACCAACAGGAGTACAGGCAAGGCACACCCCAAGGCGAGGTGACACCAGTTGGCGAAGCCAGCGGCACTGGCACTACCATTACCTTCCTCGCTGATGAAGCCATATTCGGCAAGGTCAGCTATGATTTTAATACCCTCAGCCAGCGAATACGGGAAATGGCCTACCTGAATAAGGGACTAGAAATATGCCTCAAGGACGAACAGAAAGACTGCGAGAAGACCTTCTACTTTGATGGTGGAATTACTAGCTTCGTCGGCTACCTTAACCGAAATCGGGAAGTCTGCCATCCCTCTATCTATATCTGTAAGCAGGTAAATAGCACTATCATCGAAGCCGCCCTCCAGTATAATGATGGCTTTACTGAGTCCACCTATAGCTTCGCTAACTGTGTTAATACCGTGG
>CAYQQD010000159.1:0-2197 GCA_964419575.1 uncultured Dehalococcoidales bacterium
ACTCTCTTGCTCAAAGCGCTGGGCTAATACATAGCTTGTCATTTTGGCATGCCCTCGCCAATGGTCTAGATTTAGCTGGGGACCTCTGGTAGCTAAATGGTCAGCCAGACTCAAGAATAGGATATCAATACCTGCCTCGCCAGTATCACGAAAGTAACGATAGATAGCCCGGCGGGAAGGGAGCCCATTGTGGCTCATCTGCGCTGGCCTGAGGTGATGGCATACCATAGTTTCCACCAGCTTTATTTCTTTAGTGGTAAACCTTAGCCTTTCCAGAATACCGGCGGCTATAGCTGCTCCTTCCTTGGCGTGCCCCAAGAAGCGCATTCGACCGTTAGCATCAATAGCCTTAGTTTTAGGTTTAGCGATATCATGGAGAAGTGCCGCCAGTCTAAGTATTGACCTTCTATTGCTACCACTACTGACCTCAAGGTCAAAGTGGTGATTCAGCAGTGCTGACCGCGGAGAAACCGCCAAGACCTCTTCACTGGCATACTCCCAGGCTCCCTGCCCAAGCAAGAAGTCGACAGCAACTACTGTTTTAATAGAGTGGTCAAAAACATCCCAGAAGTGTTCTTTGGGCTGCTTGACTCCCTTTGTCTGGGCTAGCTCTGGAATGATGGCGGTTAATAAACCTAAATTATCAAGGTAGGGTAAAAGTTGCTCAGCTTGAGGAATAACCAAGAGTCGAAGCAGCTCTTCTCTTATTCGTTCACCGGCGACACTGGCAATAAGGTGGGAGTTGCGTTGAATTAGAGCCTCGGTCTTGGTATCAATGTTGAAACCGAGCTCGGCAGCCAGACGCACCGCTCGGAGCAAGCGTGCCCCATCTGATTCAAAAGCGGTCTCGGTCACAGCTCGAACCATTCGCTGATGAAGGTCGCTCCAACCATTGAACGGGTCTATAAGCATAATGGGTTTGGGGGGAATTTTCCCCTTCTTCAGCGGAGAAAGGGCTGGGGGATGAGGTTGGTTAGCAATTTCCCTGACGTCTATCGCCATGGCGTCTATAGTGAAATCACGTTGTTCTAAGTCCTGCTTGATGCTGCCCTTGACTGTGGAGAAATCAAGTTTCCATTGTCCTTTAGTCGAGGGTGCCTCCTTATTAACCACAACTACCCTTGCCACCCTGTTTGCCTCATCCAGCAGGACATACTTACCGCCGAGGGCAGTAGCTAACTTGGGAGCAATCTCTAGCGTGTCTGCCTCAACAGCGATGTCAACATCAGCCGTGTCCCTCCCTAGCAGTACATCGCGCACAAACCCACCAACAACATAGGATTGAATACCCTGTTTGGTGAGAAAGTCGCTTACCTTGGTCAATAGCAATGAGACTACACCCATCTAAAGCTAAACTATACTACCAAAAGCATACATTTATCAAGAAATCGATAGGTCTAGTATTGCTAAGCAATTTCAAAAAGAATTTTTGCCAAGTAACCCTCTTGACAAATGTCATTTTTATGGCTATAATATAGCCACCTGGCACACAAAGGGTATAAACAATGGGCAAATTATAGCCATAATATAGCCATAACGTAGCCATAACGTAGCTATTTTGGCGCTATAGGTGTGGTAGCTATGATAGTGAAGACCACGATTTTTGAGCTGGCTGATGGCAATTACAAGAACCTGTCTGAGCTAGCCGAGACTATGGGAATATCGGTAAGCCAGATTTACCGGGTGCGAGAAGGCAAGCGCCGGATAAATCAAAAATTTATCGTTGGGGCGTTAAAAGCCTTCCCGAATCACAAAATGGACGAATTCTTCTATCTTGCCCCCAGTTCGGCGGATGAGCAGTCAGTAAAAGAGAAGTAGGAAAAGGGCTCAAGCCAGACCTATAGGGTCAACATCTATTGTCCAACCTTGTGGGACGGGTATCTGTGATAGGAAAGCTGAGGGCTCTGAGCCGCGAAGTATGAGCTGCCAGCGAAACCTCCCCCGTAGTTTATGAATAAATGCTGGTGCTGGTCCAATTACACTGAGGTCATCTATTCCTCTTGATTCTATTTCCTGGCTAAGGCGGTGCTTCATTTTTTCTGCTTCTCGCTGGCAAAGGGCATCATTAGTGTGGCTATAAACAAGGCAAGCCAGCCGACTGAAGGGAGGATTATGGAGCTGGCGACGGTAATTGATTTCCGTGTCATAAAAGAGGGCATAATCGTGTTTGGCTGCCGTCTGGATGGCGTAGTGTCCC
>CAYQQD010000160.1:0-2180 GCA_964419575.1 uncultured Dehalococcoidales bacterium
ATGTTTAGCGGTGGTGAAGCCTTCCGCATCAACTTTGCCATTCGTATTGCTTTATCCAAGCTACTAGCCAGGCGAGCTGGGGCACCACTGCCGACTCTGGTCATTGATGAAGGCTTCGGCACACAGGATAGTGTTGGCATGGAAAAAATCAAGGAGGCGATAAACTCAATTCAGGATGACTTTGACAAGATACTGGTTATCACTCACATTGAGGAGCTTAGAGACGCCTTCCCCAACCGCATTAATGTTATCAAAACCGCTCACGGCTCAACGCTTGAGGTGAGTTAGCCAACCAAATACTTCGCTGGTCACCTCGCCGGTTACCTTCTGGAGCCAAACGATGGGACTATGAGCACTGGGGTAGCAGAGTGGCGTAGAACCCTCTCAGCCACACTGCCAAAGACCCAACGGGAGACCCCTGACCTCCCGTGAGTGCTCATAACAATTAGGTCTACTTTATTCTCCTTAGCGTAGTCCAGTATTTCTTCAGCTGGTCCGCCACGGACTATGGCAGTGTCGACAGCGATACCATCCGCCCTCAGGCTATCTGCCACTTTAGCAAGGTAGTCCCTGGCGTTAGCTTCAGCTTTCTCGCTTTCGCTACGTATAAGCTCGTCAGATAGTGTATGGGCGGGATGGGCAGGAAACGGTATTACCTGTAACAAGATTACCTTGGGAGCACGACGCCCTTTAGTGACTGTCCTAACGTGTTCCAGAGCGCGCTCGGCAAGCTCTGAGCCATCCAATGGAGCTAATATTTTTTTGTACATCTTATCTCCTTAAATCTAGAGTCCGAGGTCATCGGCAATTGCCTTCATTGCCTCCAGTCCCAGTTCGACAAACTCATCAAGCTCAAGCCCGAGCTGACTACATGAAGAAATCTGTTCTCTATCCGCCCCGGCGGCAAAGCTCTTCTCTTTAAACCTTTTAAGCACCGATTTAGCTTCAAGTCCAGCCAATTTTTTGTTGGGACGAACCAAGGCAGCGGCGGTGATTAAACCAGTCAATGGGTCAGCACAAAATAGAGCCTTGTCCAGCTTTGTCTCCTGAGGAACACCATGGGCTTCATTATGGCACAAGATGGCATGAGCCATACTATCACTAGCCCCCAACTCCCTAGCCAGGTCAGCCCCCAACTTACTATGAGTGCTCATATCCTCCCCGGTGAGTTCTACGTCTATATCATGCAATAGACCGGTAAGCCCCCACTCCTCCTCATCCTCACCAAGGCGCCTGGCTAGAGCCCGCATTATAGCCTCGGTGGCTAACATGTGCTTTACCAGATTCTTATTCTCTACATTCTCGTTAACAGAATCAAGTAGTTCTTCTCGAGTCAATTTTACCCCCTTAATGTTAACAAAAAGTCAGCCGATTAAAGCATAGCCAATGTCCTTCGCCAGCACCTTGCCTAGATACTGCCCGGTGACCGAGGACTTCTCCTGAACTATTTCCTCAGGCATCCCGGTAGCAACAATATAACCACCGCGGTCACCAGCCCCGGGTCCGAGGTCAATTATATGGTCGGCATTCTTAATCACATCCAGATGGTGCTCAATAACCACCACCGTATTACCAGCATCAACCAGACGTTGTAATACTCGTAATAAAGCGGCTACATCCTCAAAGGAAAGACCGGTAGTCGGTTCGTCAAGAATGTATAATGTCCTGCCTGTAGACCGCCGTGACAGCTCGGTGGCTAGCTTCACCCTCTGTGCTTCACCACCGGAAAGGGTAGGTGCCGGCTGGCCTAAGTGGATATAGCCCAGCCCGACATCGCGCAAGGTCTCCAGTTTGCTTCTTACCTTGGGGAAATGTTCAAAGAAAGACAGGGCTTGTTCCACGGTCATATCTAATACCTCGGCGATGTTCTTGCCCTTAAATCTAATCTCCAGCGCCTCACGATTATAGCGCTTCCCCTTACACACCTCACAGGGAACGGTGACATCAGGCAAAAACTGCATCTCAATCTGAATAAATCCTTCACCACGACAGGCTTCACACCGTCCACCCTTGACATTAAACGAGAAACGACCCGGGGCATAGCCCCTCATTCGAGCCTCAGGGACGGTAGCAAAAAGCTCACGAATAGGGGTAAACGTCCCGGTGTAGGTAGCTGGGTTACTACGGGGGGTACGCCCGATAGGCGACTGGTCAATATTGACTACTTTATCAATATGCTC
>CAYQQD010000161.1:0-2137 GCA_964419575.1 uncultured Dehalococcoidales bacterium
TCTATTAATTTGAAACGTGAGCAGGTCTATATCGCCAATGTGATTAAGTGCCGTCCGCAGGGGAACCGCGACCCCCTACCCATAGAAATACATAACTGCCGTAAGTGGCTAGAACGCCAGATTGAGTTAATTCGCCCCAAGATGATTGTAACCCTGGGGCGATACTCTATGGCTATGTTTTTCCCGGGTAAGAGCATAAGCAAAATTCATGGCACGGCTCAAAAGCGGGACAATGTCGTTTATTATGCCATGTATCACCCGGCGGCTGCCCTTCACCAGCAGAGCTTACGCCGAACGATAGAAGAGGATATGCTCAAGATTCCTTCACTCCTAGCCCAGGCAGAAACCGTAACCAAAGTCGAGCCGCAACCACAGCAATTAACTATGTTCTAGGTCTAAAATTATGGTTAAGCCAAGACTCAAGATAATCCCTCTCGGAGGACTCTCCGAAATCGGCAAGAACATGATGGTGATGGAACTTGCCGATGACATCATCGTCATTGACGCCGGGCTTATGTTCCCCGATGAAGAAATGCTAGGTGTTGACCTAGTAATCCCCGATTTCAACTACCTGCTGGAGAAACGGGAAAGGATAAGGGGAATAATCATTACTCACGGTCATGAGGACCATATTGGTGCTTTGCCCTATTTGCTGCACGAGCTTAATGTACCCGTTTACTCCACCAAGCTCACCCAAGGGCTGATATCGGTCAAGCTAAAACAGCGAAGGGTACGCTCAGGGGCTAAGCTTAAAGCGATATCACCTGGTAGCGGGGTTACACTAGGAAGGTTCAGAATCGAGCTCTTTTCTGTCTGTCACAGCATACCTGACTCAGTAGGCTTAATCATTTATACCCCAGTTGGCATCATAATTCATAGTGGAGATTTTAAGCTTGATTACACCCCGGTTGATGGCAAACCGACCAATTTATCTCGGTTAGCCCAGCTGGGAGCCCAAGGAGTCTTGCTTCTCCTCTCCGACTCCACCTATGCTGAGCTACCCGGCTATACCCCGTCAGAAAGGGTAGTTGGCGAAAACCTAGACCGGGTCATCGCTGAGGCACCGGGAAGGGTAATTGTCGCTACCTTTTCCTCGTTGGTATCTCGCATCCAGCAGGTTATTGACTCAGCGGCTAAGCACCAGCGCCGTGTCTTTGTTGTTGGGCGTAGCATGAGCGATACGGTGCACATGGCGCTGGAGCTGGGCTACCTTAATGCCCCTGACGGCATACTGGCTCGGCTGGATGAACTCAAAGGTATGCCTCATAATAAAATTGTCTTTGTCACCACCGGAAGCCAAGGAGAGCCTACTTCAGCTCTGGTCCGTATGGCTAACCGAGACCATCGCCAGCTTCACATCATTCGTGGAGATACAGTAGTCATTTCAGCTACCCCCATCCCAGGTAATGAAGCGCTGGTCAACAGAACCGTAGACAACCTGTTCAAGCAGGGGGCTCAAGTATTCTACGATAGGGTGGCACAGGTTCACGTCCACGGGCATGCCAGCCAGGAAGAGCTAAAACTATTGCTAAACCTGGTCAAGCCGAGGTTCTTCATGCCTATCCATGGTGAATACCGCCATTTGACCCTTCACGCTAAATTAGCCGAGTCAGTCGGCATCCCCAAAGATAATATCTTGGTGCTGGAAGATGGCGATATCCTTGAGCTTAGTCCACAGGCAAGCAAAATAATCGGCAAGGTTACCTCAGGCAATGTGTATGTTGATGGTCTAAGTGGAGGTGGTATCGGCAGCGTGGTTCTCCGTGATAGGAGGATGCTGTCGAGGGACGGAATAGTAATGGTGATTATTGCGGTTAATCGGCAAACAGGTAAGTTAATCGGGCGACCCGACATTGTCTCGCGAGGCTTTGTCGATACCAGAGAAGCTAGGGACATGCTAGAGAAGAGCCGTGACCTAGTAGCCCGAGCCTTAGACCACGGTCGTGAGCGACCTTCCGACTGGGGCTTCATTAGTACCAAGGTTAAGGAGGTACTGAATAAATTCTATTACGAGCAGACCAAGCGCCGACCGATGATTCTTCCATTTATGGTAAAGGTATAATAAATTGTTTGAAAACCTATCCCCCTGCCCCCTTCCCTTAGTAAGGGAAGGGGGAGTGAAAGTAAGAGAGGGGGC
>CAYQQD010000162.1:0-2122 GCA_964419575.1 uncultured Dehalococcoidales bacterium
GTCTATCTTACTTCATACTCAGCATGGCGGGTTGGTATTGATTTCCTGCGAGAGGGAACACCTTTTGTCCTTGGTTTACATCAGGCTCAATTTGTCGCTATAATAGTCTTGGCTATCACTATCCCTATACTGGCTTTAAGGACGTGGAGGTCAAGGCAGCAAGCTAAATTAGGAGTGGAGGAAGTTGATGGATGATTTAACCAGCGAGGTCATAACCTTGCTACAGGCTAATGGAGCCAGCGTAGTAGGCATTTCAAATGTCGAAAGGTTTGATGGTGCCCCGAAGGGGCATCATCCACGCGATTTCCTTCCCCGGGCGAGGAGTGTCGTCACCTTTGGCGTAGCCCTGCTGCACCAGGCACTCTACTGGGAGGGGCATCTAGTTGACTCCGAGCTGGTGTCCCCGGAACATCGAAAGGACGTCCTCCAGAACTATTTTTACCGGCAGACTGGCTACGCCATGGTAAACCAGCTACTTGACATAATGGCATTGCGGGTATCAAACTTTCTGGAGAGTCGGGGTTACCGGTCTTTGTTCTTTCCCGCAACCTATGGAACCGGGACGATATGGAGATTTATTAGCGATAGGATCCCATCAATGTCGGGGCTGTTTTCCCAGCGCCACGCTGCGGTAAACGCTGGCTTGGGTGAATTTGGGCTAAACAATCTGGTGGTTACCCCCGATTATGGACCTCGCATACGGTTCAACTCGGTGATAACTGAGGCTGAGCTTACTCCTAGCCCGCTGCTTGAAGAGAAGGTATGTTTGGGTGAGGTTTGCTCTATCTGCTTGGAGAATTGTCCCGGTGCCATTTCCCTGCGCCCAGATTTCGACTCCGAAGCGGTGTGGTACAATACGCCGGCACGGACGGATACCGATGCTTGCCTAAGGCTAAGCGGCATACACTACTGTCTAGGTAAATGCATAAAAGTCTGTCCCGTGGCACAAGAGTCATCAAGGTAATAGCACTATATTAGAAATAGCTGGGTAGGGTAATTTAGGGGAGAAGGGTAGCTTCCATTGCCTGGCCTAACCAGATGCCGTAGCCGATGGCTGCCGAAATTACAGCAGCGGCGATAGATGCTCCCACCTTTGGCTGTCTCCAGCGCGGGCGGGTTAAACCTTCTACTCGGTGAGTCAGGTCTTGTAGCAACTGGTCCTTAAATTCAGGTGAAGGCGCTGCCGGTGGGCATGCCGACTTAAGTAGCTCTCTAATTTCGTTTTCGCCGGTCAAACCTGCCATTTTCGCCCCTTTATAGTATAGTCGCTTTTACCGGCTGTCATCCCTCACTTGGTATAGCCAGCTTGGCTCGCAGCTCTTTTCGCGCCCGTGTTAGCAGCCCTTCAATTGACTTGGGTGACCGCCCCATAATTTTGCTTATCTGCAACACTGGCATTTCTTCAACATACTTAAGTATCAGTACCTGCCTGTAATGCAGTGGCAGGCTGGACAAGGCCTGTCTAGCGTCTGCTTGCCTCTCCCCAGTCTCAGCGAAGTCGGCGGCAAGCGTCTCATCACCAATTTGGTCAGCTTCCAAGGCTTCCATGGTCTGGTACTTGGCTTGTCGCTTCTGGCGGCGGTAGAAGTCCGAGACCTTGTTATTAGCAATACTACATAGCCAAGTATATACCTTGCTCTGGTTGCGAAACTTGGTTGCTGATTTTAGAGCAGCGACGAATGTCTCTTGAACGATATCCTGAGCCACCTCGTGGTTTCTGCCTACCTGGTGGAATACCAGTGAGTAAATACGGTCGGCATAGGTATTGTATAACTGGGCGACAGCACCAGGGTCACGGCGTCTCAGGTCTTTTATAAACTGAGCCTCATTAGTTTTTGAAATAGAATCTGCCATTGGCGTATTATATACAGCCCTTATTTTATAGGTTTGCGCCATGAATTACAAGCCCCCCTTTATGCTTAAGTTATAATAACATCTGTCAATAAAAGGCAACTTGCTATTATTCCTCCTATTGAGAAGATTACTTAATCTCATAGCTCAGAGTTTCCAGTGTAGTGCATAAGGGGTAGTCCAAGTCGTCATCGGGTTCTGTGGTATTAAGAGTACAATTCGGTTGAAGTGCAACTTCGACATTTCCAGCCAGAGCTCCGTAAAAATCATT
>CAYQQD010000163.1:0-2097 GCA_964419575.1 uncultured Dehalococcoidales bacterium
CTCCTGCGGAACACTACGATGCCAATGGCGAAGAAGGCTACTGTCCAGCCAATAAGCCAGTAAAGGTCGTGGCTGATATTGCTCAGGGGCACCCCGCCATTAATGACATAGCGGCAAGCATTCATAGCATGGAAGAAAGGAAAGACTTCGGCAACTCTGGTAACAGCCGCTGGCATCTGCTCTGCTGGAAACCAAGCACCAGATATCATAGCCAAGGGGACAATGAAAATCCAAGGAATCCCTGATGCCTGGTCCTCGGAACGGGATACAGTACCCATTATCATCCCGATTCCCAGACAACAGATTCCGGTGGTAAACAGGATAAGATAGGCAAGACCAAAGTTGCCAATAATGCTCAGTCCCATCAAGAACCCGACGCCGAGATAAATGGCAGTGGAGCTAATTATTACTGGTATAAAGGGGATAGTATAACCGAATATAAAGTCAGAGGGTCGGGCAGGCGTGGTCATCAGGCGTGGCAAGAAGCCTCTTAACCTGTCTCTGACCATGATGCCGCCAACGGTGGGTATCAATATCATTAATCCGTAAACAGACATGCCTGGTATAAACCAGTTAATAAAGGGGTTGGCGATATGGGATTCCTGTTGTACGAGTTCTATATTCACGGGTATGGTAATGTTTAAAAATCCCAAGGTAACTTCCCTAATCACCGGAATGAGTCTCTGGGGCAGCGTTGGGTCAGCTTCATTGTAAGCCAGTATCAAATTCGTGGATTGGTCTTCGGTAATCACCCGACTGAACCCATCAGGAACAACTAAGTATGCCGGTAGTTCACCGTTGCTGAGTGCTGCCTCGGCTTGCGATGTGCTCTCAGTGGATTTTATTTCCAGCGTGGGAACGTCATCGAGGACACCAATGAAGGCCTGGGAAATCTGACTCCGGTCTTCATCAACTACCCCTAATGTTACCGGTTCAGCGGTCTGCCCCCCGTAAGCGAAACTAAAGATGAGAATAAAAGCAACTGGCATGCCGAGGAGAAATCCCAGCGCAATGGGGTCGCGATATAGCTCCTTGAGATTCCTCTTGCCTATTTCCCAAAATCTCAATCTCTGAGCTCCTTTCCGGTAAGCTTGATGAAGACATCCTCCAAGCTCGGCTCCTCCAGTGCTGCGGAGCGAATGGTAGCACCGTTTGAGTGGAGATAGTCAGTAAGCTCTCTGAAATCCAGGTTCTCGTCAGATATTCTCAGTTTTTCATCAACCTCTTCTACCTCTGGGTATCTGGCTTTAAGCCCCTGCATAATCTCAGGCGTGATGTTTTCTGCCAAGATGAGCATAGCGGGGGTCTTAATAAGGTTAGCTTTAAGTTGACTCGGGGTGCCCACAGCCACGATTCTACCTTCATCAATAATGGCTACTCTATCAGAGAGGAAATCAGCCTCCTCCATATAGTGGGTGGTGAGCAGAATGGTCTTCTTTCCCTTTAGCTGGGCAATGTGCTCCCAGGTTACCCTTCTCGCTTGTGGGTCAAGCCCTAAGGTAGGCTCATCGAGGAATAAAATTGGCGGGTCGTGCACCATCGCCATGGCTATGCTCAGCCTCCTCTTCATCCCCCCCGAGAATTTGCCTACCCTATCTTTCCCCCTCTCCGTTAAACCCATGAGCTTCAGCAGTTCCCCGGAACGCCTTTTTACCTTATCGGAGCTCATGCCGTGAATTTTGCCTATTAAAGTCAGATTCTCCCAAGAGTTGAGACGCTCTGAAATGGCAGTTTCCTGAGGTGAGACGCCGATGGTCTCCTTAACCTTAAATGCTTCCTGAATGATGTCATATCCCATTATTTGCGCTGTGCCCTCGGTGGGCTTCAGGAGGCAGCATAGCATGTTAATAGTGGTCGTTTTCCCTGCTCCATTGGGTCCCAAGAGAGAAAATAGTTCCCCTCGTCCAATGCTGAGGTCAATGCCATTTACTGCTACCAGGTTGTTGAAGCGCTTGGTGAGCTTAAAAGTTTGTACTGCTTCCATCTATTCTACCCTTTTCAAGCACCAAATTTAGTTAGCTTCAGGGCGTTAGCCATTGCTAGGAGCATCACTTGAGTAGCTGGAAATCGCCCCAGCCCGCCAGAAGCACAGGCTGA
>CAYQQD010000164.1:0-2093 GCA_964419575.1 uncultured Dehalococcoidales bacterium
GGTAAAATCAGGGCTTTCATTGAAGCGGTAAGGAGGGTAGATGAGAGTAAAAGATAGACAGTTACCTGACTCCAGCGGTTACTTCGGGCAGTTTGGGGGCAAGTTTGTCCCCGAGACATTAATGCCAGCCCTCGATGAGCTAGAGCAAGCCTACCTTGATGCTCAAGCTGACCCGGGGTTCCAGCAGCAATTCCACCGGTTGTGCCGAGAATATATTGGACGCCCCACCCCCCTATACCCGGCTCAACAGCTCTCAGCCAAAATAGGCGGGGCTACCATTTTACTCAAGCGTGAAGACCTGGCTCACACCGGGGCTCATAAGATTAACAACGCTGTGGGTCAAGGGTTGCTGGCTAAACGCATGGGCAAAACTCGAATCATAGCTGAGACCGGGGCTGGTCAACACGGGGTGGCGGTGGCTACGGTATGTGCCATGCTAGGTCTTGAATGCATCATATATATGGGTGAAGAGGATATTAAGCGCCAGTCATCCAACGTCTTCCGAATGAAACTTCTAGGTGCCGAGGTGCGCCCGGTATCCTCAGGCAGTCGCACTCTAAAGGATGCCATCAACGAGACTATTCGGGACTGGGTAACCAACATCCACAACACCTACTACCTTCTTGGCTCAGTGGTTGGTCCCCACCCCTATCCCATGATTGTCCGCGACTTTCAAGCGATAATCGGACAGGAAACGAAAGAGCAGGTCATGACCATGTATCACCGCCTGCCTGACTACCTGGTCGCCTGTATCGGCGGTGGTAGTAACGCCATGGGCCTGTTTCACCCCTTCTTCCACGACAAAGGTGTCAAATTTATTGGTGTTGAAGCCGCTGGCAAAGGGCTGGAGACTAACCTCCACGCCGCCTCACTATTAGCCGGTAGGACTGGGGTATTACACGGAACGAAGTCATATCTGTTACAGGACAAGAATGGGCAGATAATGGCGACCCACAGTATTGCCCCGGGGCTGGACTATCCCGGGGTAGGACCTGAGCACAGCTACTATAAAGCTATCGGTCGGGCTAGCTATGTGGCAGTCACCGATGCCCAAGCCCTGAAGGGCTTCAGGCTCCTGTGTGATACCGAGGGGATAATTCCGGCGCTGGAGCCTGCCCACGCTATCTATTATGCGACTAAGCTAGCCGCCGATTTGCCTAGAAACCAGCTCATCATTATCAATCTTTCCGGTCGAGGCGATAAAGACCTGGACATTGTAGCTAAAGCCATAGGAATGGAATTATGAGCCGCATTACATCTGTTTTTACACCTGGATACAAGGCACTGATTGCCTATCTTACCGTAGGCTACCCCAGCTTGGCAATGACCTATGAGGTAGCCAATGTCTTAGCCGATAACGGCTGCGATATTATTGAGCTGGGCATCCCCTTCTCCGACCCTCTAGCTGATGGTGCCACTATCCAGAAAGCAAGCTACCACGCCCTCCAGCAAGGTATTACCCCGCAAATCTGTCTGGCGGCAGCCAACCAGCTACGCCAAAAGATAGCTACACCTCTGGTGTTTATGAGCTATTACAACCCGATACTCAGTTTTGGGCTGGAGGCTTTCTGTCAGGCTTCGGCTAAAGCCGGAATTGATGGCCTAATAATCCCTGATTTACCTCCGGAAGAAGGGGCTGAACTGGAAGCAAGCACCAGGAAGTTTAACCTTGACCTGATATATCTTCTAGCCCCCACCAGCACCGAGGAACGCATCTCCCTGGTAGCCAAAAAATCTTGCGGGTTTATCTACCTGGTTTCCCTCACCGGCGTTACCGGAGCCAGGCAGACTCTGCCCCCGGAGCTAGAGGACTTTGTCAACCGAGTTAGGCAACGGACACGTAAGCCGCTCTGCGTCGGCTTTGGTGTGGCTAACCCAGAGCAAGCCGGGCGAGCGGCTAGAATAGCTGATGGTGTCATTGTCGGCAGCCGTCTTATTCAATTAATTGACGAGGATGCCACCTTATCTTCCCTAGAATCTTTTACCCTAAGCCTGCGCCAAGCTTTGAATTCAATATAAGTTAAAAGGAGGACAAAATGGAACGAACAATGTACTTTCTTGACCAGAAGGACATGCCAACCCACTGGTACAAC
>CAYQQD010000165.1:0-2087 GCA_964419575.1 uncultured Dehalococcoidales bacterium
ATAGGTTTTGAAGGGGATTTTCACCCCACAAAAACTATGTTTTTGTGGGGACCCCGATTTTTCGCCCCTTAAACCCCTATTGATTACCAACCTTGCTGCCAATTGTGTACTTCTACAAGGGGAAGATAATCTCTTAGAGGGGCTAAGCCCCTATAGAACTCTCTGATTATTACCCTAGAGTAACGAAAGTCAGCCTCTCAAAGTCTCTTCCTACAAGCTGGGAGTTTAAGAGGGCGTTAGCCCTCTTTTAATTAAATCCCCCTCTCCTTACCAAGGAGAGGGGGAAGAAGGGGGTGAGGTTCATAAATAATCTATTAATCAGGGCTATAGACCACCCCACTCTGGGGAGACTCCCACACCTCAACACAAGCCAAAGAAACCGGAGCCCCAGCCAGCTTAGGCTGAAGCTCATTATAGATAGTAGCAGCGATATTCTCTGAAGACGGGTTTATTTTATCAAAAGGCGGTACTTCATTGAGACAGGTATGGTCAAACTTGGATAGGATACCGCCTAGCTGCTGTTTTAACTCAACGAAATCGTAGGCTATGCCAACACCGTCAACCTCAGCCGCCTTTACCGTGACCACCACCCGGAAACGGTGCCCATGAAGTGCCTCACACTTACCCCGATAGCCCCGCAAAAAATGAGCAGCATCAAAATGTTGCTCTATGGATACCTGATACATTCCCCCTCCTTAACTCTCCTCCCACTCAAACTTGAACACGCCCTGCGTCTGAGGCAGCCTCTGTAACAACTCTTGGATAGTCTTGCCAATTACTGGATGCCTAAGGTCAGGGGTAATCTCGGCTAGGGGAACCAGAACAAAAGCCCTCTCCGCCAGCCGGGGGTGGGGAATAACCAGCTCCGGAGTTTCAATAACCTGGTCACCGTAAAACAGGATATCTATATCAATAGGGCGCGGAGCATTAGATTTGCTAGCTGCCCTGCCCAGTTTACTCTCAATCCCCTTAGCCAAGGTAAGTAGCTCCCTCGGTGCTAACGTGGTATGAGCCTGACACACCAGGTTAAGGAAGCGGGGCTGATTAGGATTACCTACCGGTTCAGTCTCATAGACAGACGAGACTCTTCCTATTCGCAACCTTTGTGACAGGAAGTCCAACGCTTTATCCAGATTACCTTGACGGTTACCCATATTTGAGCCAAGACCAAGATAGACTACCACCGGCTCAGTCATCACCTAGCATCCTCCTGATGGCGGACTTACCACATATTATATCTATTGTATACTACAACACCTGCCCGCTTGGCAAGAGTTTGCCTTGAAACCGAAAATGGCTTATGCTAGTATCCGAAGTAAGAAGTAGCTAATAATCCATTTATAAGAGTAACGGCAAAAAGGTGGTGGTGACAATGCCGACAAATGAAGAACTTATTGCTGAATTAGAGGCAAGGGAAGCCAAAGTTAAACAGATGGGCGGGGCGGAGCAAATCAAAAAACAGCATGCTCAGAACAAGCTGACCGCCCGGGAGAGGATTGACCTTCTTTTTGACCCTGGCACCTTCGTGGAAACTGGCATGCATGTCAAACACCGCTGCCACTACTTCGGCTTAGACAAGGTTGATATCCCGGCTGATGGCGTAGTCACCGGCTATGGTAAGGTGAATGGTCGTACCGTTTGCTGCTATGCTCAAGACTTCACCTCACGGGGTGGCAGCCTGGGCGAGATGCACGCCTGGAAGATAGCCAAGACTATGGACCTGGCGGCTAAGATGATGGTGCCAATGATTGGCATGCTGGATACCGGTGGCGCCCGTATTCAGGAAGGAATCAGTGCCCTAGATGGCTACGGTCAAATCTTCCACCGTAATACCCTATATTCAGGAATCATACCCCAGATAACACTGAGCATGGGACCCTGCGCCGGTGGCGCGGTATACTCTCCAGCTCTTACCGACTGGATACTTATGGTCAAGGACTCAAGCTATATGTATGTTACCGGCCCAGACGTGGTCAAGGCAGTCACCAGTGAGGAAGTGACTCATGAGCAACTGGGTGGAGCCATGGTGCACAACGTCAAGAGCGGCGTAGCCCATTTCGTTTATAATAGTGACCCTGAATGTATTG
>CAYQQD010000166.1:0-2084 GCA_964419575.1 uncultured Dehalococcoidales bacterium
TTTGACTCAATTTGTAATAAAACTACAAACACTTTATAATTTATTTATTACTGTGCCGGTAAAAGGTTGATTATGCCCAAAATCATCCGTATTTTATTATTACTTGGTCTATTAGTCGCTGCCTCTATTACAATAGGCACTGAGATTCAAGCGGCTGGTTCCAGGATTGATATACTTTATGCCAGCGGAACTATTAACCCGGTTCTAGCTAATTATATTGAGCGTGGAATCAGCCAAGCTGAGGGAGAAAATGCCTTAGCTTGTGTTATCCAACTGGATACCCCCGGTGGTTTGGACACTGCCATGCGCGACATTGTTAAGGACATCATCAGCGCCGAAGTCCCGGTAGTGGTATATGTCTCTCCCGCTGGGGCACGGGCGGCTTCAGCCGGGGTATTTGTTACTATGGCTGCCCATGTTGCTGCCATGGCACCAATGACTAACATCGGTGCCGCTCATCCAGTAGCCATCGGTGCCGAGGGCGAAGCGCAAATGTCAGAAGAGATGGAGGAAAAGGTGGTCAATGATGCCGCCGCTTATATTAGAAGCATCGCTCAAGCCCACGGACGCAATATGGAATGGGCAGAAAAGGCAGTTAGAGGGAGCGTTTCCGCTACTGAGCAGGAGGCTCTGGAACTTAATGTCATTGACACGGTGGTTCCCGACCTTGGCAGTCTAATCGCTGAACTTGATGGCTGGGAAGTAACTATGCTCGATAGGAGCGTAGTTACCCTGCACACTCAAGGAGCCGAAGTTAACTATGTCAAGATGAGTGCCATAGAGAATCTCCTCTTTACCATCAGCGACCCAACTATTGCCGTTATTCTGCTAAGTCTGGCTATGCTCGGTATAACCGTGGAAATATTCAACCCCGGGCTTATTTTCCCCGGGGTATTCGGCGGCATCTGCGCCTTTTTAGCCGCCTACTCATTAGGCTTTCTACCCATAAACTATGCCGGTATCGCCCTTATCGCTCTGGCTGGCGGCCTGTTTATCGCCGAGGTGTTTACCGCCGGTTTTGGTTTATTCACTGCTGGAGGTATAATCTCGTTAGTTTTTGGTTTTCTAATTCTATTTAGCGGGAGGCCAACATTGTTTCAACCAGCACCATGGGTGATTCCCACAATAGCAGGTAGCATTGGTACCATCCTTGCCGTTGTCATTTATCACGTAGTCCGAGCCCACCAACGTCAGGCAACGACAGGCAGGGAAGAGCTGCCAGGGAAAACAGCTGTAGTCAAGGTAGCCCTTGAACCCGAAGGCACAGTCCTCCATGAAGGTGAACTCTGGACAGCGATATTAGACGAGGGCAAGGCAAAGCCCGGGGAGGAGGTGATTATCACTAGGTTTGATGGCTTAAAACTGTATGTAACTAAGAAGAAACCAGACGTAAAACAAAAACAAAGGAGGTAAAAAATGCCAATATGGGCTATCATTGTCATTGTTATACTTTGCGCCATATTCATTCCGGCGGCGGTTAAAATTGTCAGGGAATATGAACGGGGGGTTATTTTCCGCCTGGGACGGCTAGTTGGCGCTAAGGGACCTGGTTTATTTCTCATCATCCCCTTTGTTGACCGGATGGTGAAGATAGACCTCCGGGTAGTAACTATGGATGTCCCACAGCAGGAGGTAATTACCAAGGACAACGTCACCGTTAAGGTAGATGCAGTGATATATTTCAGGGTAATTGACCCTGAGAGTGCGGTAGTTAAGGTCTTAGACCACATCAGAGCCACCTCCCTGATATCACAGACAACGCTACGAAACGTTTTGGGACAATCTGAACTGGATGAGCTGCTGACGCAAAGGGAGAAGCTTAATCAAATGCTGCAGAAGATAATTGATGAACACACTGACCCGTGGGGGGTGAAGGTCACCACCGTAGAGATTAAAGAGGTTGAACTTCCAGAAACGCTAAGGCGCATGATGGCAGCTCAGGCTGAGGCAGAAAGAGAGAGACGAGCCAAAATCATCCACGCTGAGGGTGAACTCCAAGCCTCAGAGAAGCTGGCTCAAGCAGCGTCTATTATCGCTAGAGAGCCAACCGCCCTGCAACTCCGTTACCTAAAAACACTCACTGA
>CAYQQD010000167.1:0-2077 GCA_964419575.1 uncultured Dehalococcoidales bacterium
GTGGTGGGTTTGCCCCATAAGCCTGACTGGGCAGGAAAGGGGGGGCGAAATCTGGGCATTCCCCGCCGCCCCTCTAGGGACATGATGAGGGCTGTTTCTTCTCCGCAGACAAAAGCCCCGGCACCTTGTCTAATTTTTATATTGAAGTCAAAATCATAGCCCAGGATGCTATTACCTATAAACCCTGCCTCCTTCGCCTGGGCTAGGGCAACCTCTAATCGTTGCACTGCGAACGGGTACTCGGCTCTTACATAAATATAGCCTTCTGAGGCACCGACGGCATAGCCAGCTATCAGCATGCCTTCAATAACACTGTGAGGGTCGCTTTCTAGAACGCTTCTATCCATGAACGCCCCGGGGTCACCTTCATCGGCGTTACAAATTATGTATTTTTGTCTCCCCGGGGACTTTCTGGCGAAGCCCCATTTGATACCGGTAGGGAAGCCGGCTCCACCCCTCCCCCTCAAGCCGGAAGTAGTGACCTCATTAATTACCTCCTGGGGTGACATGCTGCGCAATACCTTATCTATTGCCTTGTAGCCATCGGTAACTAAATAATCATCAATAGATTCGGGGTCAATTACGCCACAGTTTCGGAGCACAATCCTCTTCTGTTTAGCTAGAAGGCTATTTATTTCCTCATCTGGTATAATCCACTCGGTAACCGGCTTGCCTCCAATAAGGTGTTCATTGATTATCCGCTCAACCTTCTCCGGGGTAACCCTGCCGTAGAATGTGCGTCCGTTTTGAGGGGATGAGACCTCAACCAATACCTCGTTGTAGCACATACCCATACACCCAGTTCGCTTCAGGCTTACATTTACTCCCTTATCCTGAAGCTGGGTATTTAGAGCGTCGTATACCTTTCTGCCGCCAGCAGCTATGCCGCAGGCGGCAAGCCCTATCTTTATTAGCCAACTTTTATCTCTTTCCAAGGTTGTAAATCTCTCCTTTTTATGTGTGTTACCGGCTTACTCCACTGAAGTGGGCATTTCCTTCTTCCGAGTTTGGGTCACAATCTTGTCAATAGCTTCAGGGGTGAGTCGCCCGTAAGCTTCACTATTGAGCATTATGCAGGGGGCTAAGCTGCAGCAGCCAAGGCAAGCCACTCGCTCTACGGTGAATATGCCGTCTTGGCTAGTTTCTCCTTCTTTAGCGCCGGTAACCTGGGCTAGTCTCTCAGCCACCATTTCGGCACCACCCAAGTGGCAGGCAGTGCCGTGACAGACCTTGATTAGGTTTTTGCCCAGGGGCTGAAGCCTAAACTGGGCGTAGAAGGTGATTATGCCAAATATCTCACTAGCCGGGGTATTTATGTTGTTGGCTATGCGTTGTATCGCTACCGGAGGTATATAGCCAAAGGTGTCTTGAATCTCTTGGAGGACAGGTATTACCGCCCCGGGTTCTATATTGTGTTTGTGGACTATGGCGTCAATCGCAGCAAAGCTGGGCTTCTCCTTGGCGTTAGCTTCAATAACCATGCTATCTTCTTTGACTTGGTCTTCGGTGTAACCTGTAGATTTAGTGAAGCCGAGGCTGTACACCACTGCGGGTTAAGGACTTGAGAAGCTCCTGCTTGGAAGCCCGATGGCGCTCAAACATACTAACAATTTTTAGAATCTCCAAATTTTTGACCCATTTTTTGGCTCGGATCTTGCTCGCTATCGCCTCCACCGTCATCGGTGCATCCACCAAAATCACCATATCGTGGGAGCCAATGACCGGGTCGACAAAATCCACCCCAGACATCTCCTCCAGTTCTCTTAGTGTGGTGATAAACTGCTGCTGCTCCATGTCATCGGCAACATCAACTAGTAGATACGCCCTCACACCCATTCTGGTTCCCCCTTTTCATGGCTGATTTAAGTTCAAGTTACTATTATTCTTTCTTTTACTTGAGCTAAGTCCTTCCTCGGCCACCTTTGGTACGGTGATTTTTACGGATTATAACACAAGTTGTGTAGTAATTACATCGCACCAATGCCTATTTTTGCCTTGGGGAAAACCCCAAAGGAACAGCATTCTATCTCATTTTCTTTTCGCAATCTCGGCAGGCTACAATCGGCGGGAAGAATCT
>CAYQQD010000168.1:0-1957 GCA_964419575.1 uncultured Dehalococcoidales bacterium
CGGCATATATCCAAAAGCTATCGCGGGCTAATCTTCTCCGAGCTTCGCCAGTCCATACCCATGCCGATAATCGTTGGTAACTGCGTCAGTTATAGTGCCTGCCTGGAGCTGATGAGAACCGGAATCTCCGGGGTCTTAGTCGGCGTTGGACCAGGCGCTGCCTGCACTACCAGGGAAGTCCTCGGCGTCGGTGTCCCCCAGATAACCGCCACTATGGATTGCGCTGCGGCTAGAGACGAATACCAGCGTGAGTCTGGCAGATACGTGCCAATAATTACCGACGGCGGTTTTCGCAAAGGCGGAGACCTGTGCAAAGCCTTTGCCGCTGGGGCTGATGCAGTAATGATAGGCTCCATTTTGGCTCAAGCCAAAGAGGCACCGGGGCTGGGTTATCACTGGGGTATGTCCCACCCCCACCCGGCACTCCCCAGAGGCACTAGAATAAAAGTGGGGACTACCGGCTCAGTAGAGCAAATTCTCTTCGGCCCGGCTTCAGTCACTGACGGTAGTCAAAATCTCGTCGGCGCTGTCCGCACTGCAATGGGTATTTGCGGGGCGCGCACTATTGAGGAAATGCATAGGGTTGAAATGGTAGTCGCACCATCTATTACCACTGAAGGAAAATGGTGGCAACTACAATCGTAGCCACTGCCGGTCAACAAACAGCCAAAACTAACCTTGATAGAAGTCTAGTCCAAGTAAACCGGGACCAACAATTATCGAACTGAGTGGGCTATACTCACACAGCAGGATTTCAGCACAATTAAACTGCTCCTGGACTGTTTGTTTAAGCCTTTCTGCTTCCTCAGGTGCGCAGGTATGCTCAACCATAACATGTATCGGCTTGGTTGTTCCTACCCTCTGTTTCACCATCTCCAGTAAAACTTGAATTGCTTTCTTTTTAGTCCTCGGTCTGGCCACTACCAATGGCCTTCCCAAGGAGGTGGATATCCCGCTAATGGGTTTCATACTTAGCATATTGCCAGCCATGGCAGCGGCTTTACTGAGACGACCGCTCCTTGCTAGATAAGCCAGGGTATCAAATATGCATAGCATGTCTATCTTTGACCTTATATCTTCAGCTACCTTAACTATCGCCTCCAAATCTTGACCTGAAGCTGCTGCCCGGGCGGCGGCTAGCGCCATTAATCCCAGAGCCCCTACCGATGTTCTAGAGTCAAATACCTCGATATTAATATCTGGGAGTTCGCTTTTGACCATCTCCTTGGCTTGGATTGCCGACTTAAAAGATGCACTTAACTCCGAGGATATAGTTACAGCAAAAATATTGCCCACTTTTCGGCTTAGTTGACGATAGACCTTAGCATATTCACCGGGCGGTGGCGTTGATGTGGTGGGAAACTTGCTTGCTTTTTTAATCAGTTCAAACAGCTCACCAGGAGTCTTTACGTCTATCCTGTCCTTATAGGTCTTACCATCCATGTGAACGAGAAGCGGAACTAGTTGAATGCCATATTGCTTAATCAATTCTGGGGGAATAGAAGCGGTACTGTCAGTAACAATGGCTACTTTATTCATCTCAATCCCCTCCCTTTTATAATTTGGTTTCCTTTAGAAAGATGGCTAACTCTGATTTGACGGCACCGACTAGGTCGGCTTCAATCGCCTGCTTGGTATGCCGTATTTTTACCGCCACATGAGGAGCTCGGCTAGCCCCGTGTATCTTCCGCACAATGCCATTAACCCCCCAGATAAGACCCCCGCCCAGGGTACCCTTATCATCCCTCTCCGGCGAGTCCTTAAACAAACCTAACTTTTCACCGAATTTAAACACTACATTACCGACAAAAGCGTCGCAGACAATGACGTTTGCCCGCCCGCTCATGAGCTCATTGCCCTCTATATTGCCGATGAAATTCAAACCGCTTTTTTTGAGGAGGTGATAGCTTTCCTTTGTCAGCTGGTTGCCCTTACTCTCCTCAGCGCCGATGTTTAA
>CAYQQD010000169.1:0-1950 GCA_964419575.1 uncultured Dehalococcoidales bacterium
TAAGGAGAGGGGGATAAAGGGGGTGAGGTTAATAAACAATCTCAACCATAAGGAGGGGAGTGATGATTCTTATCGGGGAGAATATAAATATCACCACCAAAATCGCCGGTACCGCCATGAAGGAGAGGAACCCTGAGCCCATCCAAAAAATAGCCAAGGCTGAAGCTGAGGCAGGGATGGATTACCTTGACATCAACATCGGCCCTGCCCGAAAGGACGGGGAGGAGTTCATGACCTGGATGGTTAACACCGTGCAGGCAGTTACTGACAAGCCGCTGTCTCTGGATACGACCAACCCGTTGGCTATGGAGGCTGGGCTAAAGGTACACCGAGGTAAAGCGCTAATCAATTCCATCTCCTTGACTAGAATGGAGGAAGAACTACCCCTGGTCATGAAATACAATGCCGATATGATTGGTCTCCTGTGGGGCAGGCAGGGAATGCCTCGAGATGCCGATGAAAGGGCAGTTATCGCCGCTGAGCTCATGTATAAAGCCAATGAAATGGGCATCCCTAATGAGAAGATCTGGTTCGACCCTATAGTTACCCCGGTGGTCAATGTCGATACCAACCAGGTCAAGCCCTGCCTGGAATTTATGAGCATGCTCCAAGATATTGCCCCCGGATGTAAATCCACTGTCGGCTTGTCTAACGTCTCCAATGGCGCCCCTACTGACCTCAGACCCTATCTTAATCGGACTTACCTAATGATGCTGATGAAGTACGGACTTTATTCAGCTATAGTTGATGCCTTTGACCCTGAGCTAGTTAAAATTGCCAGAGGTGAGATGCCCAAACTGGTTAATCTAGTGCATCAGGTAATGGATGGGAAGAGACCTGACACCTCCTCTTTAAGTGAAGAGGAGGTGAAATATGTGAAAACGGTAAGAGTCCTTGCCGGTGAAACCCTCTATTCTCACTCCTGGCTTGAGCTATAGTAGCTAGAAGGAGAAACATAAAATGAGCCTCAAATCACTTTTAGAAGCCGGAAAGTTTGTCATAACCGCTGAGGTCGGTCCGCTGAAGGGGACCGACACCACTGAGATAAGGGAGGTTGCTCAGCTTTTGCAGGGCAGGGTGGATGCCGCCAATGTTACCGACCAACAAAGCGCGGTGATGAGGTTAGGCTCACTGGCTACCTGCCATCTGCTAAAGGAAGAGGGGCTTGACCCCGTATTCCAAGTGACCTGCCGAGATAGAAATCGATTGGCTTTGCAGTCAGACCTGCTGAGTGCCTCAGTCCTGGGCGTTGAAAACGTATTGGCTATCACCGGTGACTTACCGACTCTTGGTGACCATCCCCAAGCCAAGCCAGTTTATGATGTAGATTCGGTCCAGCTCCTGTGGATGATAAAAAGACTAAATGAAGGCTACGACATGGTTGGCAACGAGCTTAAAGGCAAGCCCAACTTTTTCCCCGGGGCAGTGGTTAACCCCGGGGCTGATACTGAAGCCGCCTTTGAACTGCAGCTTATGAAGATGGAGAAAAAAATCGAACTCGGGGCTAAATTCTTCCAAACCCAAGCCATCTTTAATGTTGATACCTTCGCCAAATTTATGAAGCGGGTAGAGGGATTTAATATCCCTATCCTGGCTGGGATAATACCCCTGAAATCGGCGGGTATGGCTCGGTTTATGAATAAAAATGTCGCCGGTGTCTCTGTGCCCGAAGAGCTAATTGACCTAATGGCTAAGGCTGAAGATAAAGTCCGAACCGGGATAGAGATTGCCGCCAACCTAATCAAAGAGCTTAAGGGTATGTGCCAGGGGGTGCATATTATGCCTATTGGCTGGGAGAAAAAGGTGCCGGCAATCTTGGACGCCGCTGGACTGTGAAAATCAACCTAGGATGGAAAACAAAAATTCAGCTTTACCCACTGAGGGCTCTTATCGGGGATTTGAACTTGCCTATAAGCTTGCCTGTGAGCAACTGACCAAGATTGATGATAT
>CAYQQD010000170.1:0-1870 GCA_964419575.1 uncultured Dehalococcoidales bacterium
AAGGGATTCAAAACCGGTAACATCCAGGTAGGCTTCGTCAAGGCTTACCGGCTCAAGATAGGGGGAAAAATCAGCCAAGATAGCCATAAACCTTTGTGAGGCAACCTGATATTTAGGGAAGCTGCCCTGTATGAAGATAGCTTGGGGGCAGAGGCGGGAGGCGGTGGTAAGGGGCATACCGGCACGTAAACCAAAGGTTCGGGCTTCATATGAGGCGGAAGCGACTACGCCTCGCTGGTCAGGTCTACCGCCAACTACTACTGGTTTACCTTTAAGCTCAGGGTTTTCTGACTGCTCTACTGAGACAAAGAAGGCATCGAGGTCAATGTGCATAATGACAGGATTGGTTATCAACCTCACCCCCTTTAGATTTTACTGGTAACCCTATCCCCTTCCCCTTATCAAGGGGAAGGGGATATTAGTTTCTATAGAGGGGCGCAGCCCCTCTTAAACTCCCCTTTTGATATTTATTAACCCACCCCCTCTCCTTTCTAAGGAGGGGGAAGAATTAGGTTTTGAAGGGGCGAAGCCCCTTCAAACTTCCCTTGGTAAATGAACTCACAGTGGGCAACACTATTGTCCCTGGGAAATAAAGGTTATAACTCTACGCTCAAAGACGCTGCGGTCGAGGAGGACATGGCGCTGGCATTTAAGGCATTTAATGCCGATATCAGCGCCAAGCCTTACCACCTGCCACTCATAGCTACCACAGGGGTGCTTCTTCTTGAGGCGAACTACATCGCCCAGCTTTATTGGCATGACCATTTTAATACCCCAGCCCCACCTTTTTCCTTATCTCCGCCTCATCCATCGCCTCAGCCAGTCCCTTCAGGAACGGGCTTGATGCATTTTCCAGGAGCCAGAGTCCAAAGGCGAAGCCCTCGTCTTCCAGCTCTTTCCCTTTAAGCTGAGCCACAACCTTTAGTTCCAGCCTCTCCTCGTTTCCCTGAGCGATGACAAAGCTTTTTACCACCTGCCCTCCCGTCTAACGGTTCTGATTCCGTTACCCTGATAAATAATGGTTAATCTGTTTTCGCAGTGATAACGCCACCCGCCGTGCTGCCTGGGCGAAGTCTTCTCGTGAGGCGTATATAATCTGCCGTGATGAGCTGATAATCGCCTTTTCCCCATGGGCATCAACCCCGTAACGAACCGCTGAAGCCAGGTCCCCCCTCTGGGCACCAATGCCGGGTATCAGAATCGGCATATCGGGGTGACTCTGCCGAATCAGCCTTAGCTCCTCGGGATAGGTGGCGCCAACCACCAGCCCGATGTTGCCATATATGTTCCACTGGCTAGCTTTGAGGGCGACCAGCTCAAATAGCGGGCGGTAGTCAGGCTGTGCCTCACAGCGGAGGGACTGGAAGTCCTTGGCGCCAGCATTTGATGTCCGGCACAATATAAAGACCCCCCTGTCCTTATATTGGATGAAGGGCTCTATTGAGTCAAAGCCGAGGTAGGGATTGACGGTGGTGGCATCAAAGTTAAAGATAGAGAAAATAGCCTTGGCATAGGCTTTAGCCGTGTTACCAATATCGCCCCGCTTGGCGTCACCGATAACCGGAATGTCGTTTGGTATGTATTTAACGGTGCGCTTCAAGGCATCTAGTCCATCATCTAAGGCTTCGTAGAAGGCGAGGTTGAGTTTGTAAGCACATACCAAATCAGAGGTGGCATCAATAATTGCCTTGTTGAAATCAAAGACACCTATTTTATCAGGCATTAGCTCTGGGTCAGGGTCAAGCCCGACACAGAGTAAGCTGTTATTCTTATGAGTGGCATTAGTTAGCTTTTCAATAAAGTCCACTTTATTCCCCTGTGATAAGGTTATCAGTCGAAATAGATGGGCGTCAAGTGTAACTAGCCACCG
>CAYQQD010000171.1:0-1836 GCA_964419575.1 uncultured Dehalococcoidales bacterium
ATCTTCGGGCAAAAGCTTAGATTGGTGATTTTAGTTTTGGTTGCTTTCGGTTGGCCAGGCATGACTATTTTAATCCGCTCTATGGTATTACAGTACCGCTCCAGCCAATTAGTGGAAGCTACTCGAGCTTTAGGCGCTTCACCGTGGCGCATTATGTTTCGTCACATATTCTTCCAGATAGCCCCCTTTGTCCTAGCCCAGATGATTTTCTTTACTCCGGCGGCTATTCTGGCTGAAGCTGGCTTGAGCTTCCTGGGGCTGGGTGACCCCTCTATCCCTACCTGGGGGCAAATCTTGGAGCACGGGTTCAGAACCGGCGCCGTTTACGCTGGATATTGGTGGTGGGTGCTGCCACCAGGACTGCTGATTGTGCTGGCGGCTACCACCTTCGTCCTCTTGACTTTAGGCATGGAGCCGGTAGTTAATCCCCGACTGAGGCAGTAAGAAATGGCTTTGCTTAACGTCAGCAATCTACACCTTTACTACAGAACTTCAGGGGGCATAGTGCCCGCAGTTGATGGCGTATCTTTTACTATAGAGGAGGGAGAAGCGCTCGGGCTTGTTGGCGAATCTGGGGCAGGGAAAAGCAGTCTGGCTCTTGCCTTAATGCGGATATTACCACGAAACATTGCCGCCTACGATGGAATCATAGAATTTGAAGGTGTTAATTGTCTAAAGCTTAATGATGAAGAGTTCAGAAAACGGATTAGATGGCAAAAGATGGCCATGGTCTTCCAGGGAGCTATGGAGTCCCTTAACCCGGTGATTAGGGTGGGGCATCAGGTAGTCGAGCCGTTACTTCTTCAATCTGGAATAGAACGCCAACAAGCCTATGCTGCTGCCCAGCAGCTATTAGATGTAGTGCTTCTGCCACCAGAGGTTTTTCACCGTTACCCTCATGAACTAAGTGGCGGGATGAAGCAAAGGGCAATGATAGCTATGGCGCTAATTCTTAGCCCAAAGCTAATTATTCTGGACGAGCCTACCTCGGCGCTGGACGTGATAATTCAGGCACAGGTAATGAACTTGCTGAAGAGGCTTAAGCGGGAGCTAGGGCTGTCCATCCTGTTTATTAGCCATGATGTTGCCCTCGCCAGTGACATCTGCGACACCATTGCCGTTATGTATGCCGGGGAGCTAGTTGAGAAAGGTACGGCTGAGGAAGTGCTGACTGAGCCAGGGCACCCTTATACCCAAAAGCTGCTGGCCAGCATCCCTAAGCTACGAGCCGAGGTTACACCAGAATTCATCCCGGGCGCCCCTCCAGATATGACCCATCTGCCTCAGGGGTGCCGCTTTTATCCTCGGTGCCCTCGTGCTTTCGAACAATGCCGCCGGGAGCATCCCCTCCCCTTTAGCCTAAACCTAAGGCGAGAGGTTAGGTGCTGGCTTTTCGGTGACCGGAAATGAAAGAGCTATTGATTTTAGAAAAAATAAAGATGTATTTCCAGATTAGAAAGGGCCTCTTTCGCTCTCTAATAGTAAGAGCTGTGGATGACGTTTCCTTGACGCTGAAGCAGGGGGAGACCCTCGGTATTGTGGGGGAGTCAGGGAGCGGAAAGACCACCCTAGGACGAGTATCACTGCGGTTAATAGTCCCCACTGCCGGTCGGCTTGTCTTTGATGGAGAAGATATAACCCTGGCTGATGACACCAAGTTGAAGGGCTTCCGCAGGAGAGCCCAAGGCATATTCCAAGACCCCTTTTCCACTATTGACCCCTTTATGAATGTCTATCAGATAGTGGAAGAGCCGTTGCTGGTCCATGGGATAGGCGACCGGGAGGAGAGAAAAGGGCTAGTATGTGAGACCTTGGAAGAAGTCAAGCTTACCCCGG
>CAYQQD010000172.1:0-1794 GCA_964419575.1 uncultured Dehalococcoidales bacterium
CCCTTTGATAACATCAGGGTCCTCATCCACCCCCAGAGTATCATACATTCTATGGTGGAATTTATCGATGGCTCGCTTAAAGCTCAATTAAGCTATCCCGATATGCGCCTGCCCATTCAATACGCCCTGTCTTATCCCGAACGCCTGCCCAACCCGCAGTTTCGCCAACTCGACTGGGCTACAATTAATAACCTCACCTTTGAGCAACCCAATTTTTCGACGTTCCCATGCCTCAAGCTGGCTATTGAAGCGGGGAAGAAGGGGGGAACCTACCCGGCAGTACTCTGCGCCGCCGATGAGGTAGCGGTTGAGCTTTTCCTGTCTCAACGCATTAAATTCACCGATATCGCCAGGCTTGTCGAGCAGACACTGGCTGAGCACAAAGCTACCGTCCACCCCACCCTGGAGGAGATTATGGCGGCTGACGCCTGGGCAAGAACAAGAGTTAGGCAAATTATCAGCAAAGGATAGCTCATGGTAATTCCGATATTAATAGGTGTAATTGTTTTATCAGCGATTGTCCTGGCTCACGAACTGGGACACTTTATCAGTGCTAAATCCGCCGGGGTAAAGGTAGAGGAATTCGGGTTGGGCTTTCCCCCACGGCTAGCCTCGTTTAAACGAGGCGAAACCCGCTACTCGATAAACGCCATCCCTTTTGGCGGCTTTACTAGACTGAGTGGCGAAGAAGACCCCGAGAAGCCAGGGAGCTTAGCCAGTAAAAGTCGTGGCACCAGGTTGCTGGTTCTAAGTGCTGGTTCACTGATGAACCTGTTACTTGCCCTGATGCTCTTTTCGGCTGGTTATCTCTTCCCCCGCGGGGCAACTACCGGACAGGTATCGGTGGTACAAGTAGCCCCTAATTCTCCGGCTGCCGCAGCCGGTATCGAAACCGGGGACATTATCCTGAGTGTAAATAACCAGCCGGTGGACAGCGGTGATGAACTGCACCAATATATAATGGATAATCTGGGTAAAACGACTACCCTGCTAATCCAGCATCCGGACTCAACTAAGAGCAGCATCCAGGTCATACCTCGATTAGAACCGCCAGAAGGCGAGGGGGCAATTGGCATCGCCATAGAAACGATAAAACGTTACCCTCTCTGGCAGATTTTACCCCTGGGCGCAAAAGAGTTTGGTGAGACAATTGTTATGTGGGGGGAGGGACTGGTCAGCATATTTACCGGTGAAGCACCAGCCTCATTCCTTGGCCCGGTGGGGCTTGTCCAGTTAACTGGGGAGGTAGCTAAAATCGGTATTGTCTCCCTGCTGAGAATTTCTGCCCTGATTAGCTTGATACTGGGGATAATGAACTTATTCCCCCTGCCCGCAACAGATGGCGGACGGGTTGCCTTCGTCCTGCTGGAATGGGTGCGCCGGGGCAAGCGTATCGCTCCAAAAGCCGAAAGGTTAGTCCATCTTGTCGGCTTTGCCCTGCTAATGATATTTTTCGTCGCCATCACCTATCAGGACATTGCGCGCCTCATAAGTGGAAAAAGCCTGATACCATAAATTTTAGGGTAGATTAAAAATTATGAACCCTCGAAGAAAGTCTAAACCCATTCAAATCGGCAAGGTAACTGTTGGTGGTAGCGCTCCTATCGTGGTGCAGTCTATGACCAAGACCGATACTCGTGATGTTATGTCAACCATCAAGCAGATTAAGGAGCTTGAAGATTGCAGCTGCGAACTGGTGCGGGTAGCGGTGCCGGATATGCTGGCAGCAGAGGCTATCAGAGACATAAAGAAAGGCACCTCTATACCAATCATTGCTGATATTCACTTCGACTA
>CAYQQD010000173.1:0-1791 GCA_964419575.1 uncultured Dehalococcoidales bacterium
CCTCCACCCTGATAGTCTGAGTCGGATTCTGTTAACCACCTATGAGCGCCAGCCAGACAACTTTGAGCAGCTACTAGGGCTGAAGGGGGTGGGTGCCAAGACTATCCGTGCCCTGAGCCTTATTTCTGAACTGGTCTATGGGGTGGCTCCCAGCTATCGAGACCCCGCCCGCTATAGCTTCGCCCACGGTGGTAAGGATGGCATCCCTTATCCTGTGGATAGAAAGACCTATGACCAGTCAATAGAGCTTTTAAGCCGAGCCATAAACCGGACCAAGCTAGGGATTGGAGAGAAGCGAGAGACACTGAACAGGTTGAATAGACTAAGGCTGAGACAAGCCTAGTTTAAATTCTGCTTAGAATTACCACTTAAAAGTAGGGAGGCTTTTGATGAAGGCATGTGAAGGAAAGGTGGGTCGAGTTTTCATTATCCGGCTTGAGGATGGTGATGTGGTGCCCGGGTGCATTGAGCGATTCGCCGAGGAGCACGGGGTATCTGTAGGGCAGGTTATTTTGGTCGGTGGCATTGGGGGTGGTAAGGTTGTGGTTGGACCGGAACGCTCTGATGAAATGCCGCCGCAACCAATGCTCCTGCCGATTGATGGTGTCCATGAGGTGCTGGGGGTGGGCGTACTTGTCCCCGATGAAGGCGGGAAGCCGGTGCTGCATATCCACGGTGCGCTGGGGCGGTCAGGGCAGACCATGAGCGGTTGCTTACGACCCGGCGTCACCACTTGGCTGGTGGGGGAGGTCATCCTGTATGAGGTCCTCGGCGTGAACGTGGCACGGGTAAGGGATGAGGCGAGCGGCTTTGACCTTCTGGAACCTAAGTCTGCCCAGTGAAAACCCTTGAGAAAAGGCATAAACAAGATTAAACTGGGCTTGAGAGAAAAGGACGAGGCTATGCACAGGCTGAGTAAAAGTTGCATATGGAGTTCAAATGGAGGGGGGCCATGAATATGAAACGAATTAGAGAAGACCCGAGAATTCAAATACTGATTGTCGGAATAGTTTTAGGAATCGCTATTTGGTTTAGGCGTTTGGGACTTGGAGAAGGCATCCAGATTCTAATTATGCTGGGGCTTGTTTTCGTAACTGTTCAGTACGCTGTAAGTACGTATAGAATGGCAAAGGCAATGGAAACAGAATTAGCCACAAGACGCCCGTATCTTAATCTTGATAATTGGCATCTGCCAGAGTCCTCCAATCAGAATCTCTGGCGGGTCAATCTAAAGAATTTTGGAACGACCCCAGCTTATGCCGTTCGGCTAGAACCGATACCAAGGTTAAGTGGATACGACGGAGTGCTACCGATTCAGTTCACAGGTGCTGCAGCGCTCATTATGCCTGGCCAATGGAACCAATGGACAATTAACTTAGAGCCTGCATCAGAACTTGCATCCAGGCAGCATACTCGGATAGAAGTTGAATTTGTTATACGGTATCGCAGTGCTGGTCATAAGCCTTTTAAGGCTTGGGAGTTGAGATTAGTTCGGACTCCAGACCCTGCCATTAATAACTGGGATTTGGTAGGAGAGGATAGTGAGATAGAGCTAGTTACCGATGCGTAGCTTTCCTCCTCGTTCTCCACAGATATCCCCCAGCCACCCCGCCCAGAGTTGCTGCTACTCCGATAATTATTTTGGCAAAGAGCATAGCCGTATCATACCAGAAGCCCTCAGGGAAGAGCATTATCAGGTAGTCCTTGGTCGGGTCAAGCATCCATAGCTCATTGGTGAAGGCAAAGAGGTGAAATTGGGTAAATAGCTGCCCGAAATCCAGCACCATTGAC
>CAYQQD010000174.1:0-1785 GCA_964419575.1 uncultured Dehalococcoidales bacterium
GCAGTAGAGCCCCTCATTCTGGCTCTGCTGAATGATACAAGTGGAAGTGTTCGAGCGAATGCAGCATGGGCTCTTGGGGAGATAGGGGATGAAAGGGCAGTAGAACCTCTCACTAGGCTTCTTGGTTCTTATGAACACGGGGGTATTTCAGAAGAAGATGTGAAAGAGGCGTTGAGGAAAATAGAGGCGAGGAAAGGCTAAAGACTGAGGAGTGACGGAGGTTTAACTGCGGGAAGGAATATATATCCATATCTTGGAGAGTCAAAGGGAGGCGAAGCCTCCCTCTTAAAAACTACCTCCCCTTCCCCTTATCAAGGGGAAGGGGATAAAGGGGATAGGGTTACCAATAAATATCTAAAGGGGGTGGGTTAATAAATCGTGTTACCATTGTTGGGTCATTTACTAGGGGGACTAAAGGGTGGGTTGCTAAAATAGGGTAAATAGGATACACTAAAAGTAATGATGTACCTTGGCACTTCAGGGTTTAGTTATGATGATTGGGTCGGCAACTTTTATCCAGTGGGTATGCCTAAAGCAGAATGGCTTAGCTATTATGCCCGTGAATTTAATACCTGCGAGGTAAATTCGACCTTTTATGCCTTACCTAAACCTTCTAATTTAAAAGCAATGGCAGACAAAACGGGCGACGGTTTTCTATTTTGTTTTAAGGCTAACCAAGAAATGACCCACCAGCGGGATGATAATGCCCATGTGTTTAAGGCTTTTTGCCAGGTTTTAGAGCCTATCATCACTGCCGGGAAGCTGGGTTGTATCCTGGCTCAGTTTCCATATAGCTTTGGTTTTAATCGCCGTAACTGGGACTACCTCAGCCAGTTCAAGGAAAGGTTGGGTGGACTGTCGATGGTGATTGAGTTCCGTAATGCCCGGTGGCTGAGAAGTGAGGTGTTTGACTGGCTGCGTCACCAGGAGCTAGGCTTTTGTTGCGTTGATGAACCACGGCTGCCTAATCTTTTGCCGCCGCTAGCTGAGGCAACGAGTAACATAAGCTATGTCCGCTTTCATGGGCGCAATAGTGCTAAATGGTGGCAGCATGAGCAGGCTTATGAGAGGTATGATTATAGCTATACGCCCGAGGAACTCAGCGAATGGCTGCCTAAAATTCAGAAGCTGGATAGCGTCGCTGAAAAGACCTTTATCTTCGCCAACAATCACTGGCGCGGGCAAGCGGTTAGCACCATCCGCCAGTTACGGCTGATGCTGGACTAATTTACCTCACTTAACATTGTTCTCTCCGATGGCATTAATTATAATAGCTTACTGGTCAGTATAAAAAGGAGCATCACAATCTTGACAGGTGAGCAGGAGGAGGAAGGAGTGACTACACAGTTTAATTTACTGCGCTCTCGTTTAGAGAGTGAGCAAAAGCGGTTAATCGGTGAATTAGAGCAATTAAGGGCCAGCGCTCGTCCAACAAATGAGAGGCGAGAGGGTAGTCCCTTTGGCAAGAGGGAGGAGGAAGCCACTGAGACCCTGGAGCTAGAGACGCGGCTGGCTTTAGAAAAGCGTATCAGAGACCAACTGGCTGAGGTTGAGCACGCTTTGTCAAAATTTAAAAACGGAACCTATGGTTTATGTGATATTTGCGGTCAACCTATAGACCCAGCCCGATTAGAAGCCCTTCCCCAGGCAAACTTGTGCTTGAGTTGTAAGGCTAGTCAGGCAAAGGATGCGAAGATTAAATAGTCTCCCGGGTAAGTGGTGGTGGAATGCCGTCTTTTTCCTTGTGGCAACATTGGTGGTGGTTGGTGACCAGCTTAGCAAGTC
>CAYQQD010000175.1:0-1784 GCA_964419575.1 uncultured Dehalococcoidales bacterium
GTCTATAAATAGACTATTCTTTATCTGGCTCTACCTGTAACGACTTCAACAGGCAAATGACCCGGCAGCTTTCCTCTAGCATAGTGGTGCAGCTATAGGCTTCCTCGAGTAGTTGGCCAATGGCAAAACTACCATGACCATGGACCATAACAATCCGGTGTTGCTTTAGTGCCCGGGCAATTATATCAGCCAGACCTCCCTGTCTTACTTCCATATGCCAACCAAGGACCGGGACCCGACCTATCATCGCCAAACCCTCAGCACCATTGGGCACAATCTCAGTTTCAATTAACGACAGGGCTACGGCGTGAGGCGGGTGAGCGTGAACAATGGCTAATGCCGGGGTCTCCCGATAAATAGCCCGATGGACAGCTAATTCGATTGAAGCCAGTGGTGTCGCCCGGTCATTTTTACTTATCCCGGTCTCTATCAAGTCAGGCTCCTGTAAACAACTGAGACTACAACCGCGGCGGGTAATAATTAAATGCTCCCCCAGTCTAATACTCAGATTCCCACTATGGGAAGAGACTAGCCCCCGGGTGAAAAGGTCGCGACCTACAGCCTGAAACTGAGATAACAGCATAGTCCTCTCTTTCTTGACAACCGATTTATCCCTTGAGAGGCCAACTATACCAACTGCCTGATAACAGCAATAACCCTGCCTTGAATCTCAACATTATCCGGGTCAACATACATCGGCTCCATCTGGCTATTGGCTGGCTGAAGCCGAACCCGACCTGACTCGGCATAGAATTTCTTCAGCGTCGCCTCTTTTTCAACCTTAAGCCATATGGCTGCCATTTCCCCGTTCTCCACTGAATTTACATACTCCATCAATACAAAATCACCATCGTTAACCAGGGCATCCACCATTGACGAGCCCTTCACTTTTAAAGCATAAACCCCCTCCCTCCCCCGCGTCAAATCTTCAGTCACCTCCAGAGTCTCTGAAGTGGTAGTAACATCCCAGCTATCAGCAGTGGGCACCGGTATCGGCTCACCAGCGGCTATTTGACCAATAATAGGTACTTGGAACCGAGCCCTGGGAGCCGTTGACCGGCTAACCAACTCAATCCCCCGTGACACCTCACGATGGCGGCGAATATAACCCTTCTTCGCCAATACATCTAGGTTATAGTCCACCACCGATGTCGAGCTAATCCCACACCCGGCTACTATATCCCTGATGGTAGGCGGATAGCCCTTGTCCTCGCAAAAACGATAAATAAACTTAGTTATTTGTTGCTGCTTGGGCGACAGTTTCTCCATGGGTCACCCCACTAAAGCTAACTTGGTCTGCCGAACATCTGTTCTATAACATATACCAAACTAGACCCCTTGTCAACACCTAAACCCAATTATTTAGCCGCAGGTAAAGCCCTGGCTGCGTTTAGCTTGTTCATTAATCGTGATTTGCGTCGGGCAGCGTTATTGGGATGGATAACCCCTTTCTCCGCCGCCTTATCTAGAGAACCAATGGCAGCCACTACTGCCTTCTGAGCCAACTCAAGCTCACCTGAGAAGATAAGCCTCTCGGCTTTGGTTATATCAGTTTTACACCGACTGCGTATAGACTTATTTCTCAGCCGCCTTCTTTCAGCTACACGCACCTGTTTTTGAGCTGATTTAGTCGCTGGCAATATCTTCCTCCTTCCCTCAGGTTAAGAGGTTATTCTTATAGTTCCTAATCCCCCACCCTGGCTACACTTATCACCCCTCGCACCCCCTCAATTCTGGCTAAGAGCCGTGATAACTGAGCCAAGTCTCTGGTCTCCAAAGTAAGA
>CAYQQD010000176.1:0-1779 GCA_964419575.1 uncultured Dehalococcoidales bacterium
GCTCCGGCAAGACTGAGCTGGCCAAAGCCATCTTTGGCGCTTTACCTAAGACCATTCCAGTAACCGGAAAATACGCATTTGAAGGTGAAGAAGTGGACATGAAAACCCTTACCCCCGGCAAAGCCAAGAAAATGGGTATCGGTTATGTCACCGAGGACCGTCACACCGAAGGCATGATACCCGAGCAATCGGTCACCTTCAACATAACTCTACCAGCGTTAAACAGGGTAACCAGGCGGGCGGTGGTAATAGGCAGAAAGGCGTTAGAGTTGGTTACGGGCGTTATTAAGGCGGTGGTTCTTCGTCCACCCGAACCCAGCAGGTTGGTCAAGTTGCTCAGCGGTGGTAACCAGCAAAAAGTGGTAATCGGTAAGTGGCTTGCTGCTCAAGCCCGACTTTTAATGCTGGATGAGCCAACTCGCGGTGTTGATGTTGGGGCACGCGAGGAAATCTACGATGTAGTAACCCAGCTAGCCAGGGGCGGAGTTGGCGTGTTGCTTTTCTCATCAGACTTGAGGGAAATTATGAAGGTCTCTGACCGAATTGTGGTCATGAGCCATGGGCAGATTGTCGCTGAACTTGCCCCCCACGAGGCCTCTGAGGCAAAACTGCTGGCACTTGTATTAGGAGAGAAAGCAGCCAATAAGTAGCTTAATCCAGCTTATTCTGTAAAATATGGCTTATACTAGTTTTTGCCCGGCGAGGAAAGCCTGACGCAAGGCATCGGGATTTTTATTTATCGCCCCTTTCTCGTCCACCCCGGGGAATACCAGTTTACCGACATAAGTAATATCCAGGACTTTAAACAGGCTCTTTACTGTAGCCAGCGCTGACTCAAACCCGTTGGCTGCGCTTCTGCCACCAACAGCAACAAATAATCCCTTCCTCTCTCGCCTGTTGCCCAGCGGTGGCAATTTGAGCTTATACTTTCTTGCCCATAGTGCCTGGCAGCGGTCAATCATCGCCTTCGCCTGAGCCGTTACCCCCATAAAATGAATAGGAGAGGCTAAAACTATCCGGTCAGCATCCTCTAGCTCCCGATAAACCACCTGCATATCATCCTCTACCCTACACCTACCCATCTTTAGACAAGCATCGCAGTGCTGGCAGGGAGCAATATTAAGGTCGTTAAGGATAATAGTTTTGACCTCAGCCCCCCGGCTGGCGGCACCCCTCATAACCTCACCCAACAATAGATCAGTGTTACCACCCCGCCGCGGGCTACCGGCAAGACCAAGAACCTTCAAACCTTTCCCCCTCAATATAGCTCAGAATCTCCTCCTCTCTAGCTGCCATCTGAAGCTTTAGCTCAGGCGTTTCATCCTTATAGCCGAGGAGATGAAGCACACCGTGAATGATAAGAATGGCTACTTCCCGTTTTACTGAATGTCCGTGCTCCTCAGCCTGTTTGACGGCTTGAGGATAGGAGATAATCACTTCACCAAGGTGTAACACCCCATCAGGAGGCGGAACAAAAGCCGGCGCTCCCCCAGCCGGTAGCATAGAAAAGGCAAGCACATCGGTGGGCTCATCCCTGCCTAAGTAGCTTTTATTTAGCCGCTGCACCCGCTCCTGACTGGCAATAACCAGACCAAGCTCAACATTAGCGCCAGCCCTCTCAGCAACAAGGACCTGCTCCGCCACGCCCCGCAGCCAATTCATCTCAGGGCAGCCCTCAAATTCACCGTCAATTAGAACATTTATTTCCACAATCGCTTCGTGCCACCCATCATAGCACACCACAAAACAGCCCTCAACGAGGTTGTATATAAACCCCAC
>CAYQQD010000177.1:0-1770 GCA_964419575.1 uncultured Dehalococcoidales bacterium
GCTTGATGAGATAGCTAATGTTGACAAGGTAATCTGCCCCCCGTTTATTTCTCTGGCTGCGGTAAAGGAGCTAATTAAAGGAACTTCAATAAAACTGGGGGCACAGAACCTACATTTTGAGGAAAAGGGCGCCTATACCGGCGAGATTTCACCACTAATGCTCGCTAGGCTGTGTGAATTTGTTATCATCGGACACTCTGAGCGCAGGCAATATTTCAAAGAGACCGGGGAAATCGTCAATAAAAAGGTCCAGGCAGCGCTGAGGGTTAAGCTGAAGCCCATTCTGTGTATCGGGGAATCGTTTGAGGAAAATGAGGCTGGAAAGACAGAGGCAGTAGTAGCCGAGCAGCTAAGGTCATCTTTAGCCGGGATAGGTTTTGTTAATGGCTTGATTATAGCCTATGAGCCAATTTGGGCTATTGGCACCGGCAAGGCAGCAACCGGCAGGCAGGCAAATGAGACCATTGGTTTTATCCGCCAAAACATCGCCAAATTATATAATAAAGGCACCGCCCAGGAGATGCGCATTCTCTATGGTGGCAGCGTTACCGCTGAAAATGCTGCCGAGTTCATAAACCAGCCTGAGATAGACGGCGCTCTGGTCGGTGGCGCCAGCCTGAAAGCAAACCAATTTTTGAGCATTGTCAAGCAGACCTCCAAAATCAAGAGTCACTCATAAAGAGGGAGTATCAGAGGGGCTATGCCCCTCTATGGGGTAAAAAATCCTCTCTTACATAACCAAGGGCAAATTCCCCTTATCTAGGGGATTGGCTACCCAATAAAAACCCAAAAGGGAAAGCTTGAAGGGGCTTCGCCCCTTCAAAACCTATTCTTCCCCTTCCCTGGTAAGGGAGGGGGATAGAGGGGGTAGGTTGCTAAGGAAATATACTGGGGATAGGGTTATTACAGATGAACCATCTAGTAATTATAGTCGGTCCCACCGGAATAGGTAAGAGCCGGCTGGCTATCAGACTAGCCAAAACGTTTAATGGCGAGATAGTAAGCGCTGATAGTCGGCAGGTATACCGCTATATGGATATTGGCACGGCTAAACCTAGCCCAGAAGAACTGTCCCTTGTTCCTCACCACCTGATAAGTATAGTTAACCCTGACGAGGATTTTAGCCTGGCTCAATACCAACAGCTAGCCCATCGGGCTATAGAGGATATTCAGCGGCGCAACAAATTAGCCCTACTGGTAGGTGGTAGTGGAATGTATGTATGGTCAGTATTGCAGGGCTGGGGAATACCACAAGTCCCCCCTGACCCGAAATTCAGACATAGCTTAGAAGAAAGGGCAGCCAAGGTTGGCAAGGATGAGCTTTATCACGAGCTGATGAAGGTTGACCCACTGGCGGCACAGAGGATTGACCCACGTAATGTGCGCCGGGTCATACGAGCCCTTGAGGTGTACAGAGGCACCGAGACCCCTATTTCCCGGCTTCAGTATAAGAAGGCACCACTGTTTAACGCCCTGATAATAGGCTTGACCACCGATAGAGGAGAGCTATACCGGAGAATTGACTCAAGGGTTGACCAGATGATAAAGCAAGGCTTTGTCGCCGAAGTAGAAAGGCTGGTAAATATGGGCTACGACCTTAGTCTGCCAGCTATATCAAGTATTGGCTACAAGCAAATTGGTATGTTCCTCAAAGGTAAGATAACCTTAGCCACTGCCATCCAGCAAATCAAATATGAGACCCACCGAATTGCCAGACATCAATACGCCTGGTTTCAGTTGAAAGACGACAGGATTAAGTGGTTTGATATA
>CAYQQD010000178.1:0-1735 GCA_964419575.1 uncultured Dehalococcoidales bacterium
GTGACACGCGTTGCCAGTCGCTAAGGAAGCGGGTAACGCCGATATCAGTAAGGGGGTGGTGAATCATCTGCATTAATACCTGATACGGGACAGTGGCAATATGAGCTCCGGCTTTAGCCGCCGCCACACAATGCTGAGGGTGACGGATACTAGCCGCAATCACCTGGGTGGGAAACTGGTAATGCTTAAAGACATCAACGATGTCTTTGACTAATTGTATGCCATCATGGCCGGCGTCATCAAGTCTGCCGACGAAGGGGCTAACATAGGTAGCGCCAGCCAGTGCCCCGAGTAGGGCTTGATTCAGCGAGAAGCACAGAGTAAAGTTGATTTTTATATCCTCTTTAGCCAGGACCGATGTTGCCTCCAGCCCGGCGGGGGTAGCCGGGATTTTGACCACGATATTGGGTGCCCAGGTGGTGATGCGTCGGGCTTGCTCTATCATTGCCTCAGCCTCTTGTACCAATACCTCAGCCGAGACCGGACCGGGGATAATGGAGCAAACTTCCTTGACCGCAGCCTCATAGTCAGCCGGTGCTTCCTGGGACATCAGGCTGGGGTTAGTGGTCACCCCGCTGATGATGCCCAGCTTAGCTGCTTGCTTGATTTGGTCAATATTGGCGGTGTCTAGGAAGATGCGCATTTATTCCTCTTTAACCAGGGGTAACGATGGTTGAGCCCCTTCCCGTAATACATCCTTAGCCACACCGATAAAATCGCGGAAAAGGGGGTGGGGGCGACCAGGACGAGAGCCAAACTCAGGGTGGAACTGGCAACTTACCATCCATGGATGATTGGCTAGCTCGCAGAGTTCTACCAGTTTGCCGTCGGGAGATAATCCGCTGTAAACCATGCCTGCTTTCTGTAGTATATCACGAAACTGATTATTAAATTCAAAGCGGTGTCTATGGCGCTCATAGACCAGGCTCTGCCCGTAGGCATTAGCGGCATGGCTGCCTGGGACCAGTTGACAGGGGTAATTACCCAGGCGCATAGTGCCGCCCTTTTGTACTATCCCTTTCTGTTCGGGGAGAAGGTCAATGACCGGGTAGGGGGTAGCGGCGTCAAACTCGGTAGAGTTGGGCTCAGTTGAGCCCAGGGCGTAGCGGGCAAACTCAATCACCATAACCTGCATCCCCAGGCACAGCCCAAAGTAGGGGATGTCATTGTTTCGGGCATAGCTGGCTGCCTTTACCATACCTTCAATACCTCTGATGCCAAAGCCGCCGGGGACAACGATACCCTGGGCGGAGCGAAGTAAAGCATCGGTGCCATTCTGTTCCAAATCCTCAGACCGGACCCAATGGAGGTCAAGGTCTCTATTGTGATGCAAGGCAGCGTGGTGTAACGCCTCACGGACTGAAAAGTAGGCATCCTTCAATTCTACGTATTTACCTACCAGGGCAATATTGACCGGCTCATGGGGCTCCTTTACCCGTCTGACCAGTTCCTGCCACTGGCTTAGGTCTGTCCGGCGGGCTTTAAGACCAAGCTTGCCTACAACCAGTTGCCCCAGTCCTTCCTCCTCGAGAAGCAGCGGCACCTCATAGATGGTGTCCACTGTGGGCAGGGGGATAACAGCTTTGCGGTCAACATCACAGAACAGGGATATTTTATCTCTAATTCCTTCTGAGATCGGGTAGTCACTACGGCATATGATAATATCGGGCTGGATACCGATACGACGCAGCTCATTAACGCTGTGCTGAGTCGGCTTGGTCTTTACCTCTTGGGT
>CAYQQD010000179.1:0-1695 GCA_964419575.1 uncultured Dehalococcoidales bacterium
AAGACTGAGCGAATACTAAATGGCTTAGGCATCAATACTATAGCCCAACTATCTATTATGCCGTTAAGCGCCCTTAAAAGCCATTTTAGTGCGTTTGGTGAAATTCTATGGCGCTATTCTAGGGGCATTGATGATAGAAAAGTGGAGCCCCCGGCTGAGGCTAAGTCCATCAGCCGGGAGACCACCTTCGGCAAGGACACCAGAGACCATTCCCTGCTCAAGGCAACCCTTCGTTATCTCAGTGAACGGGTTGGTAGCCAGCTACGCCAGCGAGGTAAGCAAGCCAGGTGCGTAACCCTAAAACTTAGATATGCTGACTTCACCACTATTACCCGTCGTCACACACTGAGACAAGGCAGTGACAGTGACCAGACCATCTTTGATACCGGGGTAGGACTATTAAACCAGGCGTTATCTCAGCAAAAAGTCCGCCTTATCGGCATCGGGGTATCAACCCTGACCGAGCCAAGAAGACAGCTGGACATGCTGGACTTGTCAGCCCGAAGGCTGGAGCAACTAAATAGAGCCATTGACCGCATCCGCAAAAAGTACGGCTTCACCGCCATCCAGACCGGTCGAACCTTGCTCCTCAAGGACATCTTCCCCGAAACCGAGGGCGGCTACACCCTCCATACCCCAAGCCTTTCACGGTAAAGATTAACAAACGAGGCTACACCGTTTTGGGTGTAGCCTCCAGCAGTCGCCCCTATTTGTGAGCCGTCGTAAAAGATGATTCAAAGATTGGTAATAACTTACTCTTACGCTACGTGAACTACTTTTTGGCCGGGAACATTTGCTCTGCCGCCTTGTAAGCTTCAATGTTGGCTTTCATAGCTTGGTTGAAATCAGCCAGCGGATAGACCTCAAAATTCAAAAATCCCCCCATCGGTACCCCAGCCAGCGTTTGGGCTAAGTCTTCAGCAGACGGATGCTCGGAAATACCTACGGGGCGCCCATCGGGTATCGCGTAAATTTCCAACAGTTTGCCCACCTTCTTTTGCTGATTTACCCAAGCAACACTGGCTTCCATGAGCTGCCTACCTACGGCTGGTGGAAGCATGGAAAACGTGTCCTTAAGCGTGCCTATTACTAAAAATTTCATCTTTTCCCCTCCTTTCGGCTCTCAATGTTTGGGGCGACCAAAAGTAAGCATATATTGCGCCCAACCGCAGCCAATGTCAAGCCCAACTTGAGTCCAGCCTCCTAGTATATAGATTCTTTATCTACCTCACCCCCTTTATCCCCCTCTCCTTCTCAAGGAGAGGGGGGAATTGATTTTAAAAGAGGGGGCTGGTGCCCCCTCTTAGACACTCCTGAGTAAATAAGCTCCCATCATCAAAGAAGAGGGAATGATTATTTTAATGAAGGAGCTAACACCCCTTCAAACTACCCTGAATAAGTCCCCTCTATTTTTGTAGTGGGCGATAATTCTGGATATGTAAGCGGGGAGTCTTAGAGGGGCGCTAGCCCCTCTTAAAACAAATCTCCCCTTCCCCTTGATAAGGGGAAGGGGATAAAGGGGATAGGGTTACCAATAAATATCTAAAGGGGGTGCGGTAGATAAATAATCTCTTTAAGTCCTTGTTTTCTAGCCTATTTACACCTATAATAAACTTCGTAGTAGTAAGAGAGGAGTCTTAACATGCCATCTTATGCCTATTTCCGTAAAAAGTTTATGCCTTTATCTGAAGCCAA
>CAYQQD010000180.1:0-1685 GCA_964419575.1 uncultured Dehalococcoidales bacterium
TGGTTCGGAAATCGCTGGCATCAAAGCTGGTAATAGCGCTTATGCCCGATTTCCCTTGGCATAAAGCTTGCCAGCTTTCCTCCACCCCTACCCCCAAGGGGGTTACCGCCCCCGCCCCGGTTATCACAACCCTTCTCTTCACTTAAGGTCTTCCTTGCAAATCTTACCATCAGCGGTCTTAGGTAAAGAATCGGTAAAGACCACTTCTCTGGGCACCTTATAATCAGCCATGTGTTGTCGGCAGAAGAGTTTAATCTCCGGCTCCGTAACTACCTCTCCCTCTTTCAAGCATATAAAAGCTCTAATCGTTTCCCCCCGTAGTTCATCGGGAATCCCCACCACCGCCGCCTCGGCTACCTTGGGGTGAGTATACAACACCTCTTCAATATCACTGGGATAGACATTCTGACCCTTTATGATAATAATATCTTTGTTCCTGCCCACAAGAAACAACTCGCCATCCTCATCGACTCGGCCAATATCACCGGTATAAAGCCAGCCATCCTTTATCACCTCAGCGGTAGCCTCGGGACAGGTATAATACCCCTTCATTATTGGTCCTCCAACGATTATCTCACCGGGCTGGTTGGGGGGCAGTACCCTGCCATTACTGTCTACTATCTTTAGCTCCCAACCGGGCAAAGCCTTCCCCACCGAGCCCGGCTTTTCCGCTCCATTAAGAGACTGGCAGGTAACATGAGCCGCCGATTCGGTCATGCCCCAGAAATCAATGGCGTCCAAGCCGAAATACTGCCTGATTTTTTGCCTGATATTAGCCGGCATCACCGCCCCAGCCGTGCCCCACAGACGAATAGAACTCAGGTCATGGTGTATCCCTTCCGTCTCGGCAGTACCAACTATCAGGGTATGAACAAAGGGCACACCCATAAAGATGGTTGCCTTCTCCCGCTCAATAAGCTCCAGAAGACTCTCAATAGATAAGCCGGGTAACATTACCACCATGCTACCCTTAGAAATTGCCGTCAGCATTACTACCACCAGGCCAAAGGCATGATGCATGGGCAGGGCAAACAGTACCACTATATCTTTATCGGTCTGTTGAAATCCCTTACCTGATATAGCTGCCTCCTTGACTAGGGCTTGATGGGACATCATAACCCCTCTGGGATGAACGGTGGGTCCAGAGGTATAGGCAACATGGGCTATATCTTCAGGCTTCACCTTCACCTTGGCTATCGGTGCTGAACTGGCAGCCATAAGCTCCTGGTAACTATGGAACTGCCCCTCATACTTATCATTCAGGTCGATAACATGTTCAATGTAGCTAAACCGGCTCAAAGCCGGGACTATTGTCTCCAGAGGGGAACTTTCGCTCACCAAGACCTTGGGCTGAGAGTTATCAAACAGGAAGGCTAACTCATCCAGCCTGTATCTAACATCTAGTGGAACAGCAATGCCACCAATCTTGACCACCCCAAAGTAGATAGTGACAAATTCTGGGCTATTGGATAGTAGCATAGCCACTTGGTCGCCCTTGCTTACTCCCATTCCCAGCAGGGTATTGGCTACCTTATTTGAGGCTTCATCCAACTGGGCATAGGATAACCTCTGGTCAGCCATAGCAATAGCTGTCTTACCAGCATACCGCTTTACTGATTGCGTCAGCATCTGTTTTAGGTTCATTACTCAGCTTCCTCCAGACCAGAAGTCAAGCCAAACTAGTG
>CAYQQD010000181.1:0-1664 GCA_964419575.1 uncultured Dehalococcoidales bacterium
AGAGTAGAAAGTTCAGCTTTAGCATCCTCTAACTCAGCTTCCACAGTTGCCAGGTCATCCCTGGTTACCTGTAACTCAGCCTCTATATCTGATAAATGGTCTTCGGTGTCCTGCAACTCAGCAGTGATAATTGATAATTCGTCCTTGGTGTTGTTTAGCTCCGTCTCATTATTAGCCAAGGCAAGGCGGGTATCGGAAAGCTCGGTCTTGGTAGCATCCAAATCTTGCTGGGTGAATATCCAGCTAACTCCAAAGAAGACTACTGCCAAGGTCAACACTACTATAGCGGCTATAAGCTTTTTACTCATCCTAACCCCCTGTCAATAGAATTGCGAAGCAGGTCTTGGCTAGACCCTATTGCCAAGACACGGAGATGAGGTTGAATCCTGATATAAACGAAGTCTTTTATCAAAATAGTAAAAGGGGCATCAATTAGGACTACCAGTCTTAATCTTACCCTGTAGTGACCAGGGGCTGGTTTTGTCAATCTTGATTTTCACCAGCTGCCCTAGGCAGGCATTGGTGTCAGTAAAAAATACCAGTTTACCGGTTCGGGTTCGACCGTACCACTTGCCTTTATTCTTGCCTTCGACGAGGACTTCGACTGTCTTGCTCAATAGCTGGCGGTTAATTTGCGTGGCGATTGTCTCCTGAAGTTGCTCAATCTTATTCAGGCGCTCCTTTTTCTTGGTTGGAGGGACATTGTCCTCAAATTTTCTGGCGGCGATAGTCCCCGGTCTTGGTGAATAGGCGGCGACATGGACTGTATCCGGCCTGAGCTTGGAGAGCAGGTCAAAGGTCTGCTGGAACAGCTCTTCTGTTTCTGACGGGAAGCCGACAATGACATCGGTGCTCAGGGCTACCCCTGGTATCTGGCTGCGTATTTGTGCCACCAGGTGACGGTAATCGTCTACAGTATAGCCCCGTCCCATTGCTTTCAGGATTTCATCGCTGCCTGACTGGACGGGGAGGCTTAGGTGCTCGCAGACTTTATCCAGACTGGCTACGGCTTCAATTAGCCTGGGGCTCATGTCCTTGGGGTGGTTAGTCAGGAAGCGGATGCGGGCTAGTCCATCTATGGTATTTAGCTCGGTTAGTAGGTCGGCTAAGGTCGGTTGGTGGGGCAGGTCATGCCCGTATGAGTCCACATTTTGTCCCAGTAGGATTACCTCTTTTACGCCACGAAGCACCAGCTGTTTAACCTCGCAGACTATTTCGGTTACTGGGCGGCTTCTTTCCCGGCCGCGGCGGTAGGGGACAATGCAATAAGAACAGAAGTTATTACAACCCTGGATAATGGGCACGAAGGTGCTCGGTGAAGGGTGTAACGGGATTATGTGAAGATTACCTTGTTTTTCTAGCCATGGCGGATAGTCCCCTGGCTTGAAAAAGTGGTCGACATGAGGGAAGCTTTGGCTAAGCTGGTCAACCTTAGAGTTTACCAAGCAGCCGGTAACTGCCAGGGTTAAGTCTGGGCATAACCTTTTTAGTGGTTTAAGGGCGTCTAGCTTGTTAATGACCCGGTTCTCGGCACTCTGGCGCACCACGCAGCTATTAAGCACGATTAAATCAGCTTCCTCGGCGGTAGCTGTAGGTTGATAGCCAAGTTGCTCAAGGTAGCTACCAAGGCGCTCCGATTCAGCCTTATTCATCTGACAGCCAAT
>CAYQQD010000182.1:0-1633 GCA_964419575.1 uncultured Dehalococcoidales bacterium
GATGTTATCAAAGAAGATACCAAAATGTGGCAAAAGCTGTTGGAGGAGGCTTTACCTATAGTTGATTACACCTTTAATATGGTTACCACTGAACTTGACCTGACTAAAGCCAAGGATAAGTCTTTAGCTGTGGACAAGCTACTACCTATTATCGCTGAGATAAAGGACACAGTACGCCAAGCCCACTATTTGCAGAAACTGGCTCGCCTGGTAAACGTCACCGAACGCAAATTAGAAGCTGCCTTAAAAGGAATCAAACCAAGTCCAGGTAAACGCCAGGTTGAAGAGCCAAAGCCAAAAGCCATTGCCCAAGCTCTGCGCCCAGTTTTCTCCAGCCCGGTTGAAGAATATTGCCTGGCTCTACTGCTCCAACATCCTGAGCTTAAAGGTTACCCTGAGCAACCCTTGCCTGATTATTTCCAGAATAGTGAAAACCGTGAAATCTTCATTGCCTGGCAGCAAGCCAGCGACCTATCATCACTTAAGGATAAACTTGACCCGGCAATTTGGGAGCACCTGGACTACCTGATAACCAAGAGCTTACCCCCCAACCAAATAGAGGAGAAATATGCCGATGCTGCCCTCCGCCTGCGAGAAGGATTTCTCCGAAGTTTAGCGACTAAAAGAGAGGCAGCATTAGCCCTAGAAGCCGAACTAGGCGGTACTGCCGCCGAGCTGGCTAAGCTTGAGGAGCAAGGGATAGAAGTTAGCCTTCAATTAGGAGAGGTTTTCAGCAAAAAAGGGTCGAAAGGTAGGAGCAAAGGAGCTGAGAAATGAACTCAAAAAACAATGACAACGCCACAGAGTTCCCACTCCAAGGTGAGAATGAGGAAACGCCCACACATGAAGGGCTAGAGGCTGAGTTTCGTCCCGCCGAAGCCACCGAGTTAGAAATACCAATAGAGCACCTAGAGGAGCCGGAGACGGTAGATGACCCGGTTCGGATATACCTTCACGAAATTGGTAGAGTACCGCTTCTCACCGCTGAGGATGAACAGCTCTTAGCCAAAAAGATAGAGGCAGGCAAACACATCGCTGAAATTAAACAGGACTACTTACAGAAATATGGCAGGGAGCCTTCAGCAACTAAGATAATGCTCACTATGCTCCGGGAGCTAGGGCAAGCGGCTACTATCATCCGCCTCCTCCAAGAACAACTTGATTTACCCCCTACCGATAGCTTTATAGAGACTATCTCCAATCCTAAATTGCGGGCTAATATTGATGGTGAGATAAATCAACGACTAATCCAAGACCTCGCTCACCAGATGGACAAGCCAGTACCTGAAATCGAGCAACTTATCATCGTTCTCTCGCTAAATAGCAGCCTGCCACCAAAGGAAGTCTTTAATGCGATAAAAGATGGTGCCTCTTTAGCCGACATAGAGAAGCTGGTGACAAATCCTGATTTCATTGATTCCATTCAGGCTTATGAGGAGCGACTCAAGGCTTACCTACAGCATATTGAGGATGAGGCTAAAAAGGCAGAAAGCCACCTTACCAGAGCCAACCTACGTTTGGTAGTCAGCGTGGCTAAGAAACACATTGGAAGAGGCATGTCACTCCTCGACCTCATTCAGGAGGGGAATATCGGACTAATCAAAGCGGTGGAGAAATTCGATTACCGCCGAGG
>CAYQQD010000183.1:0-1617 GCA_964419575.1 uncultured Dehalococcoidales bacterium
GCAAGGACTTCATCTACCTCTTTCAGGGAAGGGGGAGTGAAGGTAAGAGAGGGGGCTTTGCCCCCTTTCTAAAACCTCTTCCCCCTCTCCTTAATAAGGAGAGGGGGACTAAGGGGGTGAGGTTTATAATCAATGAATTGCCCTGTCTGTGGGAAAGAAGCCAGAGCCCATATCTACTACTGCGCTAAATGTGCCGTTTACGTCCATGAGAAATGCTGGCACAAGCATGTAGAAATGGCTCATAAGGTAAGGCAAGGGAAGAGGAGCCGGTAAGCTGAAAATAAGGTTGCGTCAGACTGACAGTATAAACGATTGACAAAAGCCTTGAAGTTATATAGTATAGAAATAGAGCTAGAACGGTTTTTGGGAATCTAACATGGCTATTAGGAAAGTTATTTGGCTTGAAATATACCCCCTCCCTTCAAACTTGGACGGAGGGGGTTATTTTTAGGTAACTCAATAGTGTTTGGAGGATAGTAGCTGGAAGCGATAGATGTAGCGCGTCGGGTAGTGGAAGCTGCCAGTGATAAAAAGGCGGTTGATATTGTGTTGCTGGATACCCGAGGGATATGCAGCTTTGCTGATTACTTTGTTATTTGTAGCGGCGATTCCAATAAACAAATAGAGGCTATCCGGGACGAGGTTGGGCATGTCCTAAAGAGAAAGGGCATTTTACCCCACCACTATGAAGGCACCGTGGACTCAGGTTGGCTCCTTCTTGATTTTAGCGATGTTATTGTGCATATTTTTGCCCCCGATGAGCGGGAACAATACCAGCTGGACAAGCTGTGGAGCCAGGCTATTCCGGTAGTCAGAATTCAATAACCAAAAATTTCATCCCCTCTGAAGAACAGGCTAATTTCCTCGTTAGCAGTTTTTGTTGAATCAGAGCCGTGAATGGTATTGTGTTCAATATCTAGACCGAAATCGCCCCTTATAGTTCCTGCCTCAGCTTTAGCCGGGTCAGTTGCCCCCATTATTTTTCTAATTACCTCTACCGCCTTCTTACCCTCAAAGATAATGGCGATTATCGGCGCCGAGGTAATATAATTGACCAAGCTGTTAAAGAAGGGCTTGTCTTTGTGGATAGCGTAGTGGCGCCGGGCTAATTCCTTATCCATGTGGAGCATCTTAGCCGCCACCGGCTTGAGCCCTACCTCCTCTATTCGGTTGATAATAGTCCCCACCAGCCCCCTCTGCATAGCATCAGGTTTGATAAGGACTAGAGACCTTTCCATTTTTAATCTCCCCTAGTTGACTTTCGAACTGACATACTGCATCGCTGTACATTCGGCTACCGGTGTGCCATCCATCAACGTCACCTTTGCCTCGGTCTCAACGAATCTTCGCGCATTCCTGGTCAGCCAGGCGGTAACAATGATAGGTTCATCTATTGAGAGTGGCCGCTTAAACTTGGTCTGCATGGCGCCAGTTACGCACTTTATACCCTCGTTGTAGGCGGCGTGACCCATCGCCTCATCAAGGATGGTGGTGATAATGCCACCGTGGATAATGCCTGAGAAGCCTTGATGGAACTTGTTGGGGGTAAACTCGGCTCTGGCTGTTTTACCATCCCACTTGAACTTTAGTTTTAGTCCGCAGGGGTTATCCTTGCCA
>CAYQQD010000184.1:0-1562 GCA_964419575.1 uncultured Dehalococcoidales bacterium
TCGGTATAGTGGAAGCTGAACAATGTATCTGGCTTAGCCGCCTCTATTCTTTGGAGCTGGGGAAGAAAGGTCGGTGCCATTGCGTCAACGACTTCCTCGCCGATTATCTCTATGCCAGCCGCCTCGGCTTGGGACTTAAACTCCTCAGCTACAGCTACACTCGGGGCATCAGAGATATACTCCATGAAGCAAGTCTTGGGCGGGTCGACTCCGGCATCCTGAGCAAATTGGAGCATAGCAGATACTATCCGCTCAGCCACCAGCGAGGGGTTACCAACGGTGCGGAATGTATACTGGTAGCCGCGCTCGGTAAGCTCCGGCTCAAGGCTCAGTGGGCAAATGAAAGGAATCGCATGCTCTTCGGCTACATCGCTAACTGCCATAGCCGTTGGCCAGACACCCATAATGAAAATGACCTCTTCCTCGGTAATTAACCGCTCAGCCTCGGCAGCCGCCCGCTCCGGTGAACCACCGTCGTCAGCCACAACAAGTTTTAGTTTCATAGAAATCATATTCCTTATACCACCCCAGTAATTCACATGCTTAATGGCTACTTCTGCCCCAGCGGCTAGCTTTTTGCCCTCTTCAGCATGGGGACCGCTTAAATCGACCACCAAGCCACAGGACATCTCTTCAGGATACGCCGGGCGTTGTGGTTCCTTTGGCCTACAACCGGTAACAATTAACACTGCTACCATAGCGATGGTTAGTAAGGGAATGATGAATTTTTTCATGCTTCTTTCCCCTCCTTAGGAATTTTAAACTCTTTTCGTTTCAATAATCTTACATAGCGCCAGATTATTGTGTGCTCAAATCTATCATTCTATTTAATATCATTTCTCTTTGCCTGTCAAGCACATCAATGTGGTAGGTAATACGCCACTTAATTATACAAACTAGCATATTGACAACTCCCTCCCCTTGTTTTAAGTTAAGTAAAACTTGGCGAGCCAGTATCGGGATATTAGTTGAGGGGTGAAGGTCTAGCAGGTAGGTTGCTATTATTGCTTTTGACAAGGGATTAGACGGAGTAAAGGAGACTAGAAATGTTAAAAGGTTTTACCCGCAGGTTCAAGCCTCTAGAATTACTGACCGAGGAGCAGGTTAAAGCTATTCACAAAGCAGTCCTGGATGTCCTCAGGGAAACAGGGGTAACCTTTCACAGTGAGCGGGCGCTACAGGACTTAGACAAGCTTGGCTGTCAGGTAGATTATGAACAGAAAAGGGCGCGCTTCCCAGAATATCTGGTTGAGGAAGCCATTCGCCGGTGCCCGAGTAGTTACCGTATCAAAGCCAGAGACCCCAAGAACGATCTGGTAGTTGGCGGAGATACTGTCTATTTCCGCAATTTCCCCGGGATGCAGACAGTTGATTTGGATACCTGGGAGCCAAGAGACGCCACCAGACAGGAATATAGTGACCTAATAACAGTTTTTGATGCCTTGCCTAATTTGCACGCTATAAGCCCCTATCCATACTATGGATATGAGGGCATTCCCCCGGTTATGCGTATCCCAGAAGGTATAGCTATTAATATAAGCACCTCGACCAAGGTCCAACAC
>CAYQQD010000185.1:0-1549 GCA_964419575.1 uncultured Dehalococcoidales bacterium
GACTAAGACTTGACAAAAGTGCCTCAGCTACTTAAAGTTTCCATATCAACGCCATTTATAAGAAAGGAGATGTGGATTATGTCAACCAAGCGTCTATACCGAATAGTCGGTATCATCCTGGTTCTGGTGGCACTTCTTTCGGCATCGTGTGCTGGTGCGGCACCAAAGCCTAAAACCTACTCAGCACCGCCACCGATGACAATTGATACCAGTAAGCAATACACGGCTACCATTGAAACCAAAAAGGGAAACTTAGTGCTGGAGCTATTCGCCAGCGATGTCCCGGTAACGGTCAACAATTTTGTATTCCTTGCCCGTGACGGATTCTACGATGGGACTACATTCCACCGGGTTGTCCCTGACTTTGTAGTTCAAGGAGGCGACCCTACTGGAACCGGTACCGGTACCCCTGGTTACTACTTCGCTGATGAATTCACCGAGCACACCCATGTTGCTGGCGCCCTGTCAATGGCTAATTCAGGACCTAATACCAACGGCTGCCAGTTTTTCATTACCTATGCCCCACAGCCTCACCTTGATGGTAAGCACACGGTGTTTGGTCAGCTGATAGCGGGAGCGGATGTTCTGGGAAAGATTGAGCAGGGCGATACCATAACACGGATAACTATAGAGGAAAGATAACCCTGGCTAGACTGTTGCCTTAACCCGTGCTCTCTATTATGTCAGCTACCATTCTGGCGGTGAGCATCGCCGTAGGTACACCACCAGGCGAGAAGCACCAGTGACCGCAGGTGAAGAGGTTCCTAATTGAGGTTCTCAGCGAGCCGACGGATGACTGGTACTTGCTGGTAAAAGTACATTTCGGGTCCCAGCTCCACCCGGCGGTGGCACCCTCACCATTGAGGGTGAAGCGTTCATAGGTCAGCGGGGTGGCGATAGCCCGGACGATGATATGCCGGGATAGGTCAGGGATGACTCCCTCAGCAATGGCTATTAATTGACCGGCTACTTTCTGCTTCAGTTTTTGATAAGCCTCAGTCCGCCCGCCATCCTTGGTCTGCCACTTGCCAAGGTAGTCATAAGGAGCGTAGGTTGTCAGGACGACCACACTTTTGCCCTGAGGTGCCAGAGAGTCATCGGATAGTGAAGGAAGGCTAATCCCAAGGCTACAATCCCGGAAGAAATTGGGATCGTTGGTATCCTTTTCCAAGAAGGGCGTACTATAGGCGGGGAAGTAAAAGATGTGGTGCGCCAGTCCTCCAAAGCAATGTTTATCGAGGTCGGTTCCCAGATAGACACAGAACGCTGATTCCGATACCCTGGCTTTCTCTATCTGAGTAACAAACCCCTCCTCAAGGCACTGCCTGTCTATCAATTTAGTAAAGGTTTGCTTCCAGTCAATGTTAGAGACCACAAATTCAGACCGCACTTCACTGCCGCCAGCTAACTTGACCCCAGTAGCCGTGCCATTCTCTACCATGATTTGGTCTACCCGAGTTCTTAGGCTTATAGTGCCACCATTCTGCTCGATAAGGTCAGCAAACAGGTTGGCAAAGTTTTGCATCCCACCGATGGGATACCAGTAGTC
>CAYQQD010000186.1:0-1526 GCA_964419575.1 uncultured Dehalococcoidales bacterium
GGCATGTCAGCTCGCTGAATAACCGAGCCGTGGTCGCCATTACTCGTAATGACCGCCTGGTGCGTTCTGATGACCTGAAGCGAGTCCTCACCACTGCCCGTAGCATTAAGGTCCCCGCCGATAGAAGGCTGCTCCATGTTATTCCTCGTGGTTACGCTGTTGATGGTCAATCAGGAGTCAAGAACCCGATAGGAATGCATGGCTTCAGACTGGATGTGGAGGCACATATCATCACCGCCGCCATAACTTCGGTTCAGAATCTGGTAAAATGCATCCGCGGCATCGGCCTGGATATCGATGACCTTATTCTGGAACCTTTAGCCAGTAGCGAGGCAGTACTATCTGAGGATGAGAAGCAGGTGGGTGTCATATTGGCTGACATAGGAGGTGGTACCACCGATATCGCCATCTTCAGGGAGGGAAGCATCTGGCATACTGCTATTCTACCTGTAGCCGGTTATCAAATCACCAGAGACATTGCTATTGGTTTGGGGCTGCCATTTGATGTGGCCGAGGAGATGAAAAAGAAATATGGCAGCGTTACCCCCATTTATGAAACCAGGGGAGGTACAGCCAGCGATACCCTGATGACCAATGGACATGGTGTCTCTCACCAGGACCTGTGTGATATTATCCGGGCTAGGGTAGAGGAAATCCTGAGGCTCATCGTGCTTGAGATGCCAACCTCTGAGTATGAAACTTTAGTCCCTGATGGTATAGTGCTCACCGGCGGCAGTGCTAACCTTGCTGGTATAGAAGCACTGGGGCGCAATACATTGCAGCTCCCGGTAAGGGTAGGCATTCCTGGTGGTAATATATATGGCATCGCTGATGCCCTTCATGACCCGGCATATGCTACCAGCGTTGGTCTGCTGCTCTGGGGAGCAAAACATAGAGAAATGCAAACCTGGCAACGTCACGGCCTTGGCCCAGGTTTGCGGCGCTTCGTTTCCCGAATTTTTAATCTGTTCCACTAGCTTTGGTTTCTTAAGCTAAGTGGCAAAGAAAGGAGGGGGAAATGGCAAAGACAATCTTCAGTCCTAACCCAGCTAAGATTAAGGTCTGCGGCCTGGGTGGTGGTGGCTGTAACGCTATAACCCGCATGGTCAGAGAACAAATTCAAGGGGTAGAGTTCATTGGCATGAATACTGATGCCCAAGCCCTGTCTATTACCGAAGCCCCTATCCGTGTCCAGCTTGGGGAGAAGCTCACCAGAGGGTTAGGAGTAGGCGGCGACCATGTCATGGGTCAGAAGGCAGCCGAAGAAAACCGTGAGGAACTCATTGAACTTCTCTCCGGGGCTGACATGGTGTTTATCACCTGCGGTATGGGTGGCGGCACCGGCACCGGGGCCGCCCCGATAGTAGCTGAGGTAGCTAGGCAGACCGGGGCGCTGACCATTGCTGTCGTCACCAAGCCTTTCACCTTTGAAGGCGTCCACCGCTCTGAGGTGGCCGAGGATGGCATTGTTCGCCTCTTGGGTAAGGTTGACACCCTTATCATTATCCCTAACGACCGCTTGCTTG
>CAYQQD010000187.1:0-1519 GCA_964419575.1 uncultured Dehalococcoidales bacterium
GCAAGCCCCGGGCTAGTCTCGTTGCCTTGAGGGGTGGTATAGCCCGGGCTGACCTCTAGCTGGCAACCGATGTCAAGGATCTTAAGCTCACCTTCTCCCGGTGAGGCATATTGCCCGCGGTTATTGTTTAGCTCGACGATTAGCCTACCTGCCTCTTTAGTCAGCTCGTGCCTTAAACTCAGGACATCGGCGGTCAGGTCAAGGCTCTCCTCGGTGAGCTTTGCCCTCCATACGCCACTAGGATTTGATAACCAGCAATAGTCGCCGTGATGGGCTATGGCTAGTCCATACTCACTTGATAGATTAAACGGCACTGGCTCATGCCACAGATTATCAATGAAATTGGTGTCAGGGACAGAGTGGGACCAGAAGGGGCGGTTATAGGCTTGGGTGCCGGTAAATCTTTCGATAAAGAAACAGCGATAGACATCTGGCTTATCCATAAATGCCCGGTGGTATTCAAAGTTGCCGTCTAACGGGGCTGAGGCAAACTGCTTCAGCTCTGACCAGGTGCCGGCGGCGACACTATAGCCATCGCCATAGACAAGTGACCACAGTTTGAAGTTGCCCCCTGAGTCCTTCCCGGTAATAAAGAGGTTCCAATCGCCGTCATAAACAGTAGCCACTCCGGATAAATCGCCGGTGGTCTTACCCCAGGCAACTTTACTCTGCCAGTTACCGCCGACATACTTCTTGACATAGAGGGTTGACTGGTCGGCAAAGAACAGGGCGAGGTCACCATTCGGCTTATAAGCAGCGGCTATGCCGTTGATAGCGGTGGTAGGGGAGTAATCAATAAGCTCGGGACTGCCAAAATTTGCCCCGTAGTCGGTGCTTTTTAGCCGGTAAACCCCCTGGTCGCTCTTTATCCAAAAGATGCTGACCTCAGCCCCCAGGGAGCAGCAGGTCACAATAACGGCATTATACTGGTTACAGTACGTCCACTGGCTGAAGTCTGATACCGGGCTGGGGTTAGCCACCCTTTGCCGATAGAGCTTCCTGGAATCGGCGGGAGGGGTGAGCCTGACCCTAATCAAAGAGCCGTCACCGGGGATAGTCAGGGCGTGGAAGTAATCAGCCTCAGAACCGGTGTATAGCCTTGTCCAGTCTAACCGGACAACGCCAGCAATTTTGTTCTTGGCTTCAACCGTAACATAGGGGACGCGGTTAGCCTCTTTCTGGGCAGTTTGTAGTGTTGACGATAAGCTTCTCATTCAGTTTGTCTCCAAAAGCATTCACCAGAAGATGTGACCAAGCAGGATACCGATAGCGGTAGCTAGGGCAAGCCAGAGAAGCGGCTTGCTATGGTAAGAGCCCCGGATAATATAGGTCCACGGGCGCCCGCCTATTCTTGACCACAGGGCTCGATAGAGGAGGTATAATAATCCCATATTTGCCCTTTTGTTGTATTTTCCCCGTCATACTAAAGCTGCCAGGGTATTGGGTAATGGCTTGTTGGCTTTCTGGTAGTGGTTAGCAAGGTGCTTGGCAGCCGCCAGAATTTGCTCCGGGCTGGCAT